>JBBPZF010000136.1:0-3230 GCA_038199105.1 Chitinophagales bacterium
GACAAATTCAGGCAAAGCCCACAGGACATTACCATCGCCAAAGGCGGTGGTTTTTCAAGGTGAAATAAAATATTTTCAAGATATACCGATGTCCTGAGATAATATTTTGTAGAATATTTTAAATTATTTCATCAATCTCAAAAACTTAACCATTATATATAATTTCACGGGCAAAAGACTTTAAACAATCTTTTTTCGTTATAGGTAAAAAGTACCTATGAATTTAAAAACAATGTGCAGGTTTTGTCTCTTCTTTTTTATTACTGTAGCTCTTCTCCTGGGATGTTCTAAAAAGGATGCGACTACTGGTTTGCCAACTATAAATGATGCCAACAATAAAAATACCGGCTCATCCGGAAAAGATTTATTGACTTCAGGGACATTTACCTCAATCAAAATTGAAATTCAGTATATGCCCGGCTTTGCACCGGATGCCGCGTCAATCAATAATCTAACTTCTTTTCTTAACTCACTCGTAAATAAGCCCGGGGGAATTTCTGTCGTGCAAAAGCAAATTGCTACAGGAGGAAAGAGTGCTTATTCTATTAATGATATTGGTTCTGTTGAGCAGAGCAATCGTGAATTTTTCAATACCGGCAACCAGTTAGCAGTATATGTGTTGATAACGGATGGAACATACACCGATCCCAATGTGCTTGGTGTGGCTTATAGAAATACTTCGCTTTGTCTTCTGGGAAAAAAGATATTTGATAATTCTGGTGGCATAGGACAGGCAAGCCGTACGAAACTTGAAACTACAGTCATTGAGCATGAGTTCGGTCACCTTCTCGGGCTGGTTGATCTTGGAACAGCCATGCAAACAAATCATAAAGATCCCGGTCATGGAAATCATTGTAATGTGCAAAGCTGCCTGATGTATTATGCATCTGAAACTACTGATTTGCTGGGTTTTCTTATCACTGGAAATATTCCTGCGCTTGATGCACAATGCCAGAACGATCTGCATGCAAATGGTGGCAAGTAAAGCAACTAATTCAACTCTATCACTTCACAATTTTTTATGTCGGTGCTATCAATAGCGAAGCGTATAATTGTTCTCACCTTCTGCCAGCCTTGTTTTCCGGCCGCGCCTGGGTTTATATGAAGGCAGCTAAGTTTGTCATCGTACATTATCTTTAAGATATGTGAATGACCACTGACAAAGAGATTTGGTTTATGAAGAAGGATTTCTTTTTTTGATGCCGTATTATATCTTGGAGGATATCCCCCAATGTGCCGCAGCATCACTTTTACGCCTTCACACATAAAAACTAACTGTTCAGGATAAACGCTTTTTATATCATAGCCATCAATATTGCCATACACACCTCGAAGTGGCTTAAAGGCTTTCAATTTATCTGCCATCTGTGCATTTCCAAAATCACCAATGTGCCATATTTCATCACAACTTTTAAAATACTCAAACACAGCTTCGTCCAAAAAATTATGCGTATCTGATATTAGTCCAATCTTTGTCATTATATAATTTCCTTTAAATACTTTACCCTTGATATTCTTTTTGAACAATACAGGTAGGTATGACCACCGATGTAAAAAAGTAAAAATAATTAATGATTAAATTTGGGTGGATATTAATTAAAAGAACATCTTATTTTTTAATTCTTAACTCAAAAAGATGCCTCACTATCAGCAAGCCGGTTCCATTCCACATAAGAGACACACACGGTTTCGTAAGCCCGATGGTACTTTATATTCGGAGCAATTGTTTTCTACGGAAGGCTTTTCATCTGATTCTTCTTTGCTTTATCACACGCATCCGCCTACCCAAATTATTAAAACTGACAAACCACATTCCGTAGCACCTGAAGTAGCAGAAGAGAAAATGCTGCAGCACCGCAGCTTCCAGGGATTTAATATAAAGCCTGGAAAAGATTATATAAAAAGCAGGAAACCTGTGTTGGTTAATAATGATTGCCATATTTCTCTTGCCGCTCCTATGGAAAGTATGCGGAGTTATTTTTATAAAAATGCAGATGCGGATGAAATGATTTTTGTACACGAGGGATCGGGTAATATAAAAACTATTTATGGGGATATTAGTTTCGGCTACGGCGATTACATCATTATCCCGCGAGGCACAATTTACCAGGTAGATTTCGATGGTGAACAAAACCGGCTGTTCATATTAGAATCGTTTAGCCCTATCCGTTATCCTAAGCGATATGTCAGCAAGTATGGGCAGCTAATGGAAAATTCACCCTTCTGTGAGCGGGATATAAGAGTGCCTACAAGCCTTCAAACGCATGATGTAAAAGGAGATTTTCTTATCATGACTAAAAAGAAAGGAATGATGTATGGCATCCATTATCTTCATCATCCTTTTGACGTAATAGGGTGGGATGGATGTTGCTATCCGTTTGCTTTTTCTATACTTGATTTTGAACCCATAACAGGCCGGGTGCATCAGCCGCCGCCTGTACACCAGACTTTTGAAGGAAATAATTTCGTGGTGTGTTCTTTTGTGCCCCGTATGTATGACTATCACCCTGAATCAATACCAGCTCCCTATAATCATAGTAATATTGATAGTGACGAAGTGCTGTATTATGTAGATGGCGATTTCATGAGCCGGAAGCACGTTACAAAAGGCATGATAACCCTTCATCCCGGTGGTATTCCGCATGGCCCTCATCCCGGCGCAGTTGATAAGAGTATTGGAATGAAGAAAACGAAAGAACTTGCTGTAATGGTAGATACTTTTCACCCTTTGCAACTTACAAAGCAGGCTCTTGAAATTGAAGATGATAATTATGTAATGAGCTGGGCGGAGTGACGAGTTGGTTAATTGGGTAATTTTTTTTCACTAATTCCATTAATGTTTTAGGCTATTAAAGAAAAAGTTTTTCATGCAGTCGAGGCAAGTGCTAATCGTAATGGCCTCTCAGGGAATGGATGATTATTTTTTGATCTGCTATTTCATAAATCAATCTATGTTCCTGGGTGACGCGCCTGGACCAGTAACCTTTCCATTCATATTTGAGTTGTTCGGGTTTACCTATCCCGCTAAAAGGAGTTTCTTGAATACTTTCAAGGAGTAAGCGTAGTTTCTTTAGAATAATTGGATTACCAGATTTCTTCCAGGCTTCAACATCTTCTTCGGCCTTTAGAGTAAATTCTATTTCCATATATCATCAAGATCAATTTTAACTGTTTTACCTTCCTTTGCTTGTTTACGGCTTTCTTTCAGTTTTGCCACAAACTCAGAATTA
>JBBPZF010000137.1:0-5999 GCA_038199105.1 Chitinophagales bacterium
ATGGGGCTTGGGAGATTATCTCGAACAAATAAAAGAGTTTGAAAAATAATGCAAAGGGAAATTTGGATGGCCGACTTGAACCCTGTTCAGGGAAGCGAGCAAATTGGAGTAAGGCCGGTGGTAATAATTAGTGGTGATTCAATGAATAAATATTATAATGTTGTAATTATTTGCCCCTTAACAACCCAAATAAAAAATTACAAGAGTTGCCCTGTTATACAGCCTGATAAGATAAATAAATTGAGGACTGCCAGCCAGGTAATTTCTTTTCAAATAAGAACCATCTCTAAACTGAGACTAAAGAAAAGGGTTGGATCAATTTCCGAACATATTCTTGCGCAGATAAAAGAGGGTGTGACTGTAGTTCTTGACTACTAATAATTAAAAAGATTATTTCCCATACATATTCAACATCGCTTTCAAGTCATCAATAGTATTTATTTCATTCACATTTTTATCTTTTCGCCATCGGCTCATCCTGGGAAAACGTAATGCTACGCCGCTTTTATGCCTACTACTCGCCGCTATACCCTCAAAGGCAATTTCAAAAACCAATTCAGGTTTTACGGTTCTTACGGGACCAAATTTTTCAATAGAATTTCTTTTCACAAAATTATCAACCTGTGCAAATTCTTTATCCGTTAAGCCCGAATACGCTTTTGTGAAAGTCACCAGTTTATCGCCATCCTTTACAGCGAAAGTATAATCGGTGTAGAGATTACTTCTTCGTCCGCTTCCTTTTTGCGCATACACCATTACACAGTCTATCGTAAGGGGATCAATCTTCCATTTCCACCAATCGCCTCTTTTTCTTCCAACTTTATACGTGGAATCTTTTCTTTTAAGCATGATGCCTTCGCTATTCATTTCTCTTGAATTTTTCCGCAATTCAGCCAACTCATCCCACTGGGCAAAATCAATTATTTCCGAAATCTGAATGGCGTTATTTTTTATCGGTAAAATAATCTGCTCCAATTTTTTTCTTCTTTCTTCCAACGGCTTTTCACGCCAGTCCTCATAATTATATTCCAGCAGGTCGTAAGCAAAAAAGCAAATAGGTGCTTCCTGCAATTGTTTTTTTCCAATATTTTTTCTACCGATACGTGTTTGTAAAATGGCGAAAGCCAATGGCTTCCCATCAACTGCCGGAATTATTTCGCCATCAAGCGCCACACCATCGGGCAACAAATCTTTCAAAATAAAATACTCGGGAAATTTATCAGTCATCAATTCTTCGCCGCGGCTCCATATAAATAATTCGTTATTTCTTTTTATCATTTGACCACGGATGCCGTCCCATTTCCACTCGGCCTGCCATTCGCCTGGTTCACCTAAGGTTTCAGGCGCTTCCTCCAAAGCATAAGCCAGGTAAAAAGGATAGGGTTTCGAAAAATCTGAGATGGATGAAGTTTCACTTAGTAACTCAGCAAAATTTGTTGTGACAGGATCCCATTTGCCACTTATCCTGTGGGCAATCACAGAAGCCGAAAGATCAACGGTTTTGGCTAATGCATTTACAATTGTCTTTTGCGACACGCCAATTCTAAAACTGCCGGTAATCAATTTATTAAAAACAAATCTTTCCTCTCGATTCATCTTATCCCAACTATCAACAATAAATTTTTTTCTTATCAATTCATCTTCTTTTTCTATGGAGATAAATTTCTGAAGATAAAAGGAAAGGCTTTGATTGACTTGCTGTTGCTTTTTTGTCTCAGGCAATAACAAGGCGAGTGTTTCAGCAAGATCACCAACGGTATGATAGCATTCATCAAAAAGCCAGGAGGGATAATTTGTAATTTCAGCGCACCAATCCCGCATAAGCCTTGAATTTACAGCCCGCCTTGGCCTTCGACCACTAAAAATGGCGATGACCCAAACCTTATCATTATCCGGCGCCATAGCGAAATAATCTACAAGGCTTTGGATCTTATCATTGGTTTTGGTAGAAGTGCTTAAGTCATTTACCAAACCGGCAAATAATTCTAACCCGGACACTTCTTTGCTTTCAAGCAATATATCGATGTCTTCAGCTTCCGGATTTGTATGTACATTTTCCTCTATCATATTGAAAAACTCAGGCTTCAATTTTGTTTTCTTCATTAAAACCCGGCACGGCAGCAGCTTCATCCTCATTTCCATATTGCGTTTTCACCTCTGCAGCAATAGCAATATTTTCTTCATTAAGATACCGGCTGAAAGCAGCCTGGAAACCGTGCGTAACAAAAACTCTTTCAGCGCCCGTAGCTTTAACTGTTTGTAATAATCCATCCCAATCTGCATGATCGCTTAACGGAAAACCCGCATCCACATTTCGCCTGCGGGCATTACCACGTACCTGCATCCATCCACTGCAAACGCCTACGGAATGTGGCTGAAATTTTTTCATCCAGGAAGTTCCATCGGCAGATGGCGGGGCGATTACCACAGTACTTTTTAATAATTCTTTTGGTGTATCCGGTGTCACCCTTACCACCGGCACCAGGTCCCAACCTGCGTCTATTAAAGTCTGCTGCATATTGAAGATAGCGCCGTGTGCGTAAATTGTTTGCGTGGTTTCTTTTATGGCCCGCAAAACCCTTTGCGCCTTGCCGAGACTATAAGCCAGCAGAATACTCGTTTTTCCGTTCTCCTTGTTTTTAGTTATCCACGTTACGATGTTATCGTAAATCTCCTGCTGCGGTTTCCATTTATAAATCGGCAGGCCAAACGTAGATTCAGTTATAAACGCATGACATTTTATTGGCTCAAACCTTCCACTAAGGCCGTCGTCCTCTACTTTATAGTCGCCACTTACAACCCAAACTTCTCCATCATACTCCAACCTTACCTGTGCGGAGCCTATGATATGGCCTGCAGGATGCAAAGAAACTTTCACACCATTTATGTGTAGCGTTTCGTTCCAATTCAGTGCTTCGTAATTATTATCACCCAATCTTAATTGAAGGATGGGTTTTGTGTAAGTGTGGCAGAGATAATATTTATGGCCAAAATAGGCATGGTCTGCATGTCCATGGGTAATTATTGCTTTTTCAACCGGCTTCCATGGATCAATATAAAAGCCGCCCTTTTCACAATACAAACCCTTTTCTGTAAATGAAATCAAATTCGGCATAGAGAAGGGCAACTGGCAAATAACCTGCCCGGATTATTATCTTTAATATTCCTGTTTATCCGCCCGGTTATTTCAGGTACCACTAAACAATAATTTAAAGTGGTGTTTCATAGTTTTAAAAAACTCTTTTCCTGATACTTTATAAAAATATATTATTTGATTAACAAAGTCCGGATCTTACTATTTTGAATTAAACGGAAGACTTAAAATTGAAAAAATTCCGGGCGATGCGAAAAATTTTACCCAAATATTGAAAGTTATCCACCATGTGGGGCAATTTTTAAGAAAAAAACTTTTTTGGTTTAGTTTTTGCAAAATAACGGGCTAATCATTAAGTTTTTTAATTCCTATTATAACCATCGCTTCTTCTCTATTTATTTATTAAAACAGGTTTGTTATTTGGCATTCCGATGTTGAAGATGTTATACCTAACTGATTCCGAGAATAATCACTATTTATAACTTATAATCTAATTGAACTGACGTTTTATGAAGAATCTGCCTAAGTCCTTTTTAAAAAAGGCTCTCACAACTTTTTTCCTTTTTTCTTGTTTTTTTAACTCTGCTCTTTTCGCCCAACAATCATTAATAAATGTACAAGGGTGGAATGCGTATGTGCACCTTCCATGGGATTATTATTCCAATCCAACAGCAACTTACCCGACGATAATTTTTATGCCGGGGATCGGCGAAGTCGGTAAAACAGCCAGCCTTGTTATCAAAAATGGACCGGGCGCTTATATTACGCAAGGCTGGAATGGCGACGTAAAGATTGGTGTTGACAGTGTAAAATTCATTGTTATCAGCCTGCAGCCTGATAAGGCATGGCCGGTGGAGACGGAAATAGATAAAAGAATTCAACATCTCAAAAAAAAGTATAGAATTGATAATTCCCGACTGCACTTAACCGGCTTATCTATGGGCGGTTGGGCAAGTACGACTTTTGTCACGGGAGACAAATATGGTGGCCCTTACACTTATGCCAATCAAATCGCAAGTGTGGTAGAAGTTGAAGGTGTAAGACCGGATGATAATGCGCCTTATCCACAATTGTTTGACAATTTTGCAAAATCCGGAGGTAGGCTACTTGGATTTGAGCAAATAAATGACGGGCGCGATATCCAAACCCGTGTTGATCGCATGAATTATACAAGAGCAGGATCAGGCATTTATGTTTCAACTAGCTTTGGTAGTGGAGGACATTGCTGTTGGGCACAATTTTATGGAGGAAACGGAACAACGCCTAACAATTTTAATCTCGATGGTATTAACCAAAATATTTATCAATGGATTGCCCGGAATCCAGCTCCGGTAAGTGGGCCTCCGCAGAATATGCCTCCCGTGGCAAATGCAGGAACTGATATTACAATTGTTTCTCCGGCAAGTACAACAACGTTGTACGGAAGTGGAACGGATCCTAATGGTACTATTTCTTCTTATTCCTGGACCCAGATTTCAGGAGCTAAAGCAAAAATTAAATCCGCTAATAGTGCCAATACAGCAATCACTGGTTTAGATGCTGCAGGCTCATATGTATTCAGACTGACCGTAACTGACAATGCCGGAGCCACGGGTTACGATGATGTTACCGTAACAGTTGCTGCGGCAGGCAATATAAGCCCTGTTGCAGACGCGGGATCTAATATGACAATGGTTCCTCCTGCAAGTACAACAACTCTGTCCGGAAGTGGAACAGATGCCGATGGCAGCGTTACTTCCTATTCATGGGCGCAAATTTCAGGAGCTTCAGCTAAAATTGTTTCTTCCAAGAATGCAACCACATCAATAACAGGTTTGAATTCTATAGGATCATGTATATTTCGCCTTACTGTAACTGACAACGGAGGTGCCACAGGATTTAATGATGTAACGGTTACCGTTGCCACAGCGATTAACGCTTCAGGGAAACGAAAAATGATTCCTGTTTCCCCCGATGGAGGTATTTACTTTATTAACCATGGATACCTGCAGCCAGGAGATACAGGATGCATTGCATCAGGATCTTATCCTTATATTTCCCTGGACGGCGTTGTCGGTACAGCTTCACAGCCTATAACTATTACAAATTGTGGCGGACAAGTGATTAACTCAGGTAATAACGGCACATCATATTGCTACCGGATTGTCAACAGCCGGTATTTCAAATTTACCGGAACTGGGGCCCCCGGAGTCAATTATGGCTTCAAAGCCTATTGGAAAGGAGGCTTTACAGGTGCGGGGATGTCCGTGAGAGACAGTTCCAGCGATTATGAAATTGACCACTTCGAAGCACAAAATGTACAGAATGGATTTTTATGTAAAAATGATCCGTATGATTGTGACCCGGCAAGTTGGAGTACAGGCTGGACAATAAAAAATATATCTTTTCATGACAACTACGTGCATCATACCAGCGGTGAAGGATTTTATATAATAAATACAAGTGCGACAGTTACAGTAAAAGATTGCAATGGCAATTATATAACAGTGGAACCTGTAAAGGCTAATGGAGTGAAGGTCTATAATAATATTTGCGATTCCACCGGGTGGGATGGTATTCAGGTTGCTGCGTCTACAAATGCCCAGATTTATAATAACAAAGTAACCAATTACGGGCTTTACAATTTAAGTTCCCAGCAGGCTGGTATTCTTCTTGGAGGAAAAAGCGATGGATCCATATATAACAACTATGTAAGTAATGGAACCGGCGAAGGGCTTGAAATATTCGGCACTAAAAGAATATATATTTATAATAATATAGTAGCTAATACCGGATGGGACGGAACTTCAGTCAGGCAAGATGCGATAGCTATTGATGACCGCCCGCAACCTTACAATTTTTACGGAGGCCTGCAGGTGTATGTATTAAATAATACCGTTGTAAATCCAGGCCGTAATGCAGTTCA
>JBBPZF010000138.1:0-3838 GCA_038199105.1 Chitinophagales bacterium
AGCTTTAATCAATAAAATTATGCTCCGTTTTATCTGTACGTTTTGTTTATTGTTTTCCGCTATTAATCTTTCAGCGCAGATCAAAATAAAAAAAGCAGTTTACATAATTGTTGATGGTATTCCTGCTGATGTGATTGAAAAATTAAATCTTCCAAACCTTGAGGCCATTAAAAACGTGGGCGGCTACACAAAGGCAATAGCAGGCGGAGAAAGAGGAGGCTATTCACAAACACCAACAATTTCTGCAGTTGGCTACAACAGCATTCTCACGGGCACATGGGTAAACAAACATAATGTATGGGGCAATGATATAAAAAAACCTGATTATAATTATCCAACAATATTTCGCTTGCTAAAAAAGGAGTCGCCGCAAAAAAAGATAGGTCTTTTTTCTTCATGGCAGGACAACCGTACAAAGCTTGTTGGTGAAGGCTTGAAGGAAACTGGAGACATTCATTTCGACTATCACTTCGATGGACTGGAACTGGACACCGTAAATTATCCGCATGATGATAACAGCAATTACATGCATAAGATTGATGAGAAAGTTTCTGAAGAAGCATCGCAAACTATTCTGACCTATGCGCCCGACCTTTCATGGGTATATCTTGAATACACTGATGATATGGGACACCGATATGGCGATAGCCCTGAATATTATAAAGCTATTGAATATGCTGATGAACAGGTAGGCCGCATCAGGAAAGCAGTTCAATTGAGAGAACAAAATTATAATGAAGACTGGCTCGTGATAGTAACAACCGATCATGGGCGTGATGCTAAAACAGGCAAAGGACATGGCGGCCAGAGCGACCGTGAAAGAGCGGCATGGATCATTACCAATGCAAAAGACCTAAACAGCCACTTCAATGATGGCGATGCTGCACAGGTTGATATTATGCCCACCATCGCAAGGTTTTTGGAAATAAAAATTCCTGAATCAACATTGAAGGAAATTGATGGCATTCCGTTAATTGGAAAATTATCCGTAACAGACCCGCAAGTTTCTTATGAAAATGGAAATGCAACAATAACATGGAAAGCTATTGATGAAGATGGGATTGTAAAGATATGGGCCACACCTTCCAATAATTATAAAACGGGCGGCATTGATAATTATACTTTGATAAAACAAGTCCCTGTAAAATCACAAAAGGCCGTCATTAACCTTCAAAAAAAATCTTCTTCATTTTATAAAATTGTTATTGAAGGAAAATGGAACACCGTGAACCGGTGGATAGTAAATGATTCAAAAAAAAGTGAGTAAACGTAATTGGAAAAAATTAGTTATCACCGTGAATTTTAATTCGGTCTTATGGCAATTTCTCCAAATCAATCTCTGGTTGCAGGTTTTTAACTAGCCGTTATTCATATCCATTCTTTACTACAATTTCTTCTCCCGGATTCATTTTTATTTCCAAAATGTTTTCCTTTGAATTGAATAGATATTTCTTATTGGTATTTGCAATATAAAAAGTTTTAAAAGGAGATTTTAAACGCAACAAACCACCTTTTTCTGAGAGAATTTTTACTTCCTCCACTACACCATTTTCTTTTTTTGCTGAAATAAGAAAAGCGCCTTCAGCCCGCAGTTTATCAATAGAAACTTCTTTCCAATTTTGCGGTATGGCCGGGAAAATCTCTATAAAACCTTTATGGCTTTGCAACAACATTTCCTGTAACCCCTCTGCAAATGCAAAATTTCCTTCGAGGGTAAAAGGGCGATAGGTAAATTTTGAATACTGCCCTCCGTTTTGATCTCCATTCAAATGAAAGCTGTTTGGTGAACGAAAATTCGATGCAAATATTGATAGCTGTCTCGCGGCATTATCACCTTCCTTCGCCATTGCGTATAAAGATGCCGCCCAGCTGAATGAATAGCCACACCACCAGTCTGTGCCGGTCTTCTCCATCCATCGCAGGGAAGAATCTATAACCATTTTATCTTTTTCAATATCTGCATTCAATAATCTCAGCGGGTAGATTGACATTAAATTCGAATGATGTCGGTGCGATTCTTTTCTTGTAAAACCCGGGGCAATCGTAAGGCCAGTTTCATTTACATCTAATGCAGGCAACTCATTTAATAATTTTCGCCAATGACTTGACTCCACATTTTTATTCATTACTTCTGCAACTTCGGCAGCAGCGTTAAAAGCATATTTCATTAAAGACAAATCATAATGGTGGTGGTGGTAAACCATGCGCTTATATCATTATCATTATACTCCGGACTTGAGCTTAATGGTAACTTTCTTATACCATTTTCCATGTAAGAAATATTTTCGAGGAAAACAGCTACTTCATGCAAGTAAGGATAGGACCGCGTTTGAAGAAAATTCTTATCCATAGAATATTTCCATTGCCAGTAAAAATGTTGCGACAACCAGGCAGCAATGGTGGGCGAAAATGAATATTGAATCCACCCTCCCATCGGGTAGCCGGATAAAGTAGTAACACCGGGAACATTTAATCCCTTTACGCCGAAATATTGTTGGGTGTATTTTTCATTTTCGTTTTTTATTTTCCATAACCAATCAGTAAAAGTTTTGGCTTCCTGCAAATGATTAGATGTATAGGCGGGCCGGTAAGAAAGTTGTGTATTTAGATCATTATGAAAATCTCCTTTCCATGGAGGGAGGTTCCCATTATCTGCAGTCCAGATGGCCTGGAGCGTAATAGCCGGCGCACCTTTTCTTGCAACACAGCCTAATTTATATAACTCAAGATAATATTGCTTTTCAATCTGTTTATCGGGAATAGTAATGGAAGATTTGCTCCAAAAGTTTTTCCACCATCCTGCATGTGCTGTAAAACTTGTATCCGGATTTATTATTTTGATTGCCTTTATAGTATTGTTAAGAATCTTAAATACAGTCCAAGTCCCTTTTACTTCGTTATTTCTTTCTACCCAATTGATAGTGATTACATAACCCTGGTATTTATTGATTGGTTGGTAATACTGAACAGAATTATTTCCCCGTATAATCTTTCCCTGTTGATAACCTAATCTTTCTAATCCCTGCCCTTGAACAGAATTACCAAGCTGTCCTGGTTTATCTGTATGGTAAGGCGGCGCAATAATATTTGCAACAATAATATTTCCAGGAACATTTTTAAATCGAAATACTCCATAGTCAGCATTAGCACAAACATACGTTTGCAACTGTACACCGCTTGCCCATTCTACGCTGCAAGTCGCTGTTGAAATATCCAGCTCCGATTTTATAATTTTTCCAAAAGTTGCGATATCAAATTCCAAGGCGCCCGCCGGAAGTTTGGTTGGATAAGGATACGTTTCATAAGGATCATCACCTAATTTATGTACCGTATCGTAGGTATTCTTTTTTACCTGTTCCTGTACCCATTTGAAATTGATTTTTAAAAAATCAATAACGGTTCGTTCGTCCCAGAGATCAGCCCTGTCGAGTGAAATGTGAAGCTTGTTTTCTTTTTGCCAAACCAAAGCACCTATCATTCCATTACCCAAAGGAATAGCTTCATCCCATTTTTTGGGTAATGAATCAAACGCCAGGTTATCTTGTTTATTTACCTGTGATGATGCAGATTGAACAAGAATTATTGCGCTTAGAAAGATTACGATTTTTTTCATCACCGTCATTTCAAATCATGATTTGCCAGAGACTTCTTTATCTCCATTAATATCTCAATATCCTTTTGTCTTATTTTCCCATCTCTTCCTGGTGGCGTATTTAAAATTAGAATATTGCTTTGTGAAGTAGCTTGCCAGTAACTTTTTACAAGTTTATCTATAGACTTGTAGGCCGTATCTTTTGTATTGTAAAACCAATTATTACTTATGCATATTGTAGATTCC
>JBBPZF010000139.1:0-2829 GCA_038199105.1 Chitinophagales bacterium
AATTCCTGCTGGTTAACGAGGCTTTGGCTAAAGCTTATGGATCCGTGCCTGGGAATTTAGTTGGTAAAAGTGACGCAGATTTCCATTTTAAAGAAGAAGTTGAGTATTTCAGGCAGGTAGAATTAAAAGTGATCAACAGCGGAAATATTGAATATAATATTGAAGAAAACATAACAGATTCCAGCGGCAATACCCGTATATTATCTACAACTAAAATTCCTTACATTTCCCATGGCGTTGATACTACCGGCCTGTTAGGAATCAGTATTGATATTACCGAGCGCAAGAAAGGAGAAGAAACACTCCGGAAGTCTGAAATGAATCTTGAAATCAAAAACATGGAATTAGAACAAAAAAATGTTGAGCTTGAGCAATTTGCTTACATAGCCTCACATGACCTTCAGGAACCACTACGCACTACATCAAGCTTTGTAAAATTGCTACAGAAGCAATACCATGGCAGGTTTGATGAAAAGGCTGATTTATATTTTACTTATCTTCTTGAAGCTTCGGAAAGGATGAAAGAGCTGATAAAAAACCTGCTCGAGTATTCGCAGATAGGCAATAAAAAAGAGTTGAAAAAAGTGGATTGTAAAGAAATTCTTTATGATGTACTTACTGATCTTGGCATGGCGATAAAGGAAGCGGAAGCCAACATTGAATATGATCAATTACCTGTTATTGAGGGATATGCTACAGAACTCAAACAGCTCTTTCAAAACCTTATTACCAATGCCATTAAATTTAGAAAAAAAGAAACGCAGCCCAAACTAAAAATTACGATACAAAAAATTGAAAATGCCTGGCAATTTTCTTTTCAGGATAACGGTATAGGCATACCCGAAAAGTTTAATGAAAAGATATTTGTCATTTTTCAGCGTCTTCACAACCGCACAGAATATGAAGGATCAGGAATCGGACTCTCGCATTGCAAAAAAATAGTTGAATTACATAAAGGAAAAATATGGGTAAAATCATCTCCTGGTGAAGGAAGTACGTTCTATTTTACCATTCCTATAATAAATAACCATGAACAAATCAAATAACATAATTTGATTTTTAACTCTGCCCCTAAAAACAATTAATATGAATCAATCAGAAAAAAGCTATTCGGTTCTGATAATTGAAGACAGCTCTCCCGATCAGCTAATTCTCCAGGAAAATTTGAATGATACCAATCTTCCAATAGGTCAAATAGAAACGGCAGATTCAATTGCAAAAGCGATACATATTTTAGAACAACAATCTTTTTCAATAATTTTCCTGGATCTTTTTTTACCTGATAGCTCGGGATTGGAAACGTTGACCCTTCTTGTAAAGCAATTTTCTAAAATCCCAATTATAATATCTTCAGGACTATCCGATACGAAAGTAGCGGTAAATGCTATTTCGCTTGGTGCACAGGATTTTTTAATAAAAGGAGAATATACATCTGCACTGCTGGAAAAGACTGTGAGGTATAGTATTCACCGTAAAGAGGCTGAACAGCTTATAAAAACTTCTGAAGAGAGTTATCGTTACTTATTTGACAATAATCCGGCTACGATCATTATTTGGGATTTAAGTAATTTTAGAATACTTAAAGTGAACAAAGCCGCAATTAAATTATATGGTTATACAAAGCAAGAATTTTTACAAAAAACATTATTAGATATACGCCCGCAGAATGGCCACCAGGAATTTATAAAAGCTATTACAAACCTGCGAACCTATAAACATACGGCTTCAGAAATATGGAATCATCTCAATAAAAAAGGCGAAATACTAATTATGGATATTACCTCGCATCCTATTGTTTATAAGGAAAAACCGGCGGTACTTAGCCTGGCGAATAACATTACTGAAAAGGTCTTGCTGGAAGAAAAACTCCTGGAAGAAAAAATAAAAAAAGAACAGGAAATAAGTGCGGCTATAGTAACCGCACAGGCACAGGAACGTTCGTTACTTGGGGAAGAATTACATGATAATATAAACCAGATTTTGGCCACTGCCAATCTTTATATGGATGGCGCCATAAGCAATGAAAATTCAAGAATAGATTTTGTAAAGGAAGGAAAAAGTCTTATCAAAAATGCAATGGAAGAAATAAGAAAACTCTCGAAGACATTACTTCCGCCATCTTTAAGCGGGGATGGTTTACAGGAAGCATTGAATGATGTAATAGCAAAAATAAAGTTGGTGAATAATAATATACATTTTGTTATGGACTGGCAAATACCTGATGAAAAAATACTTAGTGACAAATTAAAATTAACCATTTTCAGAATTGTGCAGGAGCAGTTGAATAATATATTTAAACATGCAAAAGCTTCAAATATAAATATCAGGTTGGAGAAAAAAGATGAATTTCTGCAGCTTAGCATTAAAGATGATGGTATTGGATTTGATCCCTCTAAAAAAGCAGAAGGAGTTGGTTTACAAAATATAACCAACAGGGCTGAATTACTAAATGGTATTGCAGTAATTAAATCCAGTGTGGGGAAAGGATGCGAAATAATAATAAATTTTTCTTTTAAAAATACCATACCTGTTGCCCTTGCCTTTAGAGCTTAAAATATATTGTTGGCTATTTAAACTTATGGATAAAATATTCCAAATGCCATAATCATTATCGTACGTTATTAATTTTAGTATTTATCCCCGAACAAATAATGACAAAGAAATAATTAAATAAAATAAGCCAAGGTAATTGCGATGCCTTCTCCTTCATCGTTTAAAACAATATCTTTTTATTGTATACCAACTATGCCCTTTGCAATATTGCAAAGTCCGTAAATTAGCAGAATTTTATAATTAAGATAAAAGTCTATTGATAAATTTCAGAACCAT
>JBBPZF010000140.1:0-2159 GCA_038199105.1 Chitinophagales bacterium
AACATCCGTGGCATCAAAGTTTATTGCGAAATTTATGGTAAAGGCGCACCGTTGCTTATGATACATGGCAACGGCGGAAGCATAAAAAGCTTTTCGAAGAACATTCCGTATTTCTCTTCAAATTATAAAGTAATAGTTGCCGATAGCCGCTCCCAAGGCAAAACAAAGGACAATAAAGATTCACTAAGTTTTGAAATGATGGCCGATGATGAAGCTGCTTTACTTGACGAGCTTCATATAGATTCGGCTTATGTGTTGGGCTGGAGCGATGGTGGTATAGATGCGTTGCTTCTCGCTATCAGGCACCCGGATAAAGTAATAAAGCTTGCTTCCACCGGCGCTAATATATGGCCGGATTCCACGGCTTTTAGCCCGGATGCCTGGGCGGATTCCAAAGCGGAATATGATTCTTCAAAAAACAAAAATTTTACCACAGCTAAAGAAAAAAATGATTGGAAACTATTCCTGCTCGACTGGCAGCAGCCTCACATTACCCTGCAACAACTTCAGTCTATACAATGTCCGGCATTAATAATGGCTGGCGACCACGATGTGATAAGTGATGCACATACAAGGCTTATAGCACAAAATATTCCAAAAAGCACACTGTGGATTGTCCCCAATTCAGGGCACGCTACACTCGCGGAACATAAAGACGAATTCAATGAAAAGGTCGATTCTTTTTTTCGTAGTCATTAGATTGCGTCACAGAATATCATGCTTCATAATTTTTATTTTCCTTAACCTTCATTCCTTTATTTTTAAGCATCTCACAAAAAGTAATGATGAAGAAAATTTTTATAGCTGTCTCACTTTTATATAGCGTGGCGGCAATGGCGCAGGGCGATGACTACATAGATACAAGAAGAAAAAATGAATCCTTTGCAAAGTTGCCTAAAGACCAGATTCGCACGGACCTTGCGTCATTCGCTTTAAATGGAATTTCAGAAAGTATTGGAAAAGAAAAATTCAGAAAAATTCCTTTTACTTCTTTTGGAAGCGATTTTATGACTTTCGAGGGAGACGGAATAAAAGCAACCATCAGGTCGGCGCCTTTTGACCCGGCAAAACATAAGCTTCAATATGATGAAAAATATCTTATAAAAATAGATAAGAAAGCTTATTATGGAGGCTATGGAAGTATGCCTTTCAGATATATCAGCAACATCACTTTAACGGTTGATGGAGACTCGGTAAACATTCCGGCTGCTGCTTATGCTGACCTGTACAATGTAAACTTTACTTACAATGATAAGGGTGTACAACGATCTACCAACGGAATTTATCGCTCTAAAGACGGCCATCGAATTTATCTTTATATTTTTTCCAAAGATAATACAGGCAGCTATGAAGTGACGTGGATAATACAGGACAAACAGTATCTGCGCCGTGTGCTGGATTATGGACTTATGTAAAGGAATTGAATTCTTCACTATTTTTATCTTAAATAAACACCTTATGAAAAAGCTTTCTTTTATTTTTTGCAGTATAATATTTTTTCTGGGCATATCGTGTCATAATTCATTTGCTCAAAATCCCGAAAACTGGACAAAGGAGCAGTTGGTAGAACCTTCCGCTTTAGCCAAAAGCATTTATTTAAAACAAAACGATGCTATAGTTTTTTCCGTTGGCCCCGGTGCTGTTATCCCTAACTCAATAGATATCGGCATGGTGAAAGACGAAAGGAATATGGAAAAATTTAAAGAGGAAGTTGACAAATTACCCAAAGACACACATATCGTTATTTACTGCGGATGTTGTCCTTTTGAACATTGTCCTAATGTTAGGCCTGCTATTGCTTATTTAAAAAATCAGTCGTTTACAAATTATTATCTTCTCGATTTACCGAAAAATATCAAAACCGATTGGATAGATAAAGGATATCCTGTTACAAAGAAATAATGTTCAAGAGTCAACCTGGATAAACCCATAGAAGTTTATTCCTTTTTATTAAAGATCAAACATCCATCACCATAACTCAGAAACCTGAAATCATTTTCAAGCGCATACTCATAGATTGTTTTCCATTTTTCGCCCACCAGGGCTGCTGCCAATAATAACAAAGTGGATTTTGGCTGATGAAAATTTGTGATCAAACCTTTTATTATTTTGAACTGATAACCCGGTGCAATTATTATTTGTGTTTGAATAAAAAGCCT
>JBBPZF010000141.1:0-2170 GCA_038199105.1 Chitinophagales bacterium
ACAATAAGAAATCAGAACAACCACTATCTCTCTTCTTTGCGGTTGTCTGCCGGGTATGAAAAGAAATTTAATAAAACTGTGTCTTTAAGCGCGGAGCCTTATCTTAATCTTCCCCTGAGCGGCATTGGCTTCGGGAAAGTAAAACTCAGTAGCGCCGGTTTATTATTTTCTTTAAGTGTGAAGCCTTTCGCCAAAAAATAAATCGCCGTAAAAAAATTCCTGGCAGCCATATTGTTTTTTATGACACTATTTGATTTTACTTTTAATTTGAGAAAAATCAAACAAGGCCTGGGATGGATGACAACGAAATAATTTTAAAGACAACACAGTTTGTAAAAAACGAACTCAAAGGTGCCGAGGGAGGACATGACTGGTGGCACATTGAGCGGGTCCTGAAAAATGCCAAAGCAATATCAAAGGAAGAAAGAGCGGATTATCTTGTTGTAGAACTTGGCGCACTACTTCATGATATTGCGGATGCTAAATTTCATAATGGTGATGAGAATGCCGGGCCGCAAAAAGCAAAGGAATTTTTAGAAAGCTTACAGGTAGACAAAGGAATAATTGAGCATGTTGACAATATCATTAAACATATTTCCTTTAAAGGAGGAAATTTTGAATCACTTTTTTATTCAATTGAACTGGCAATAGTTCAGGATGCAGACAGGCTCGATGTTTTGGGCGCAATTGGCATTGCAAGGGCATTTAATTACGGGGGTTTTAAAAACAGGGAAATATATAATCCGGCCATACCACCTGATCTGAACATGACAAAGGAAAATTATAAGAAAAGCAATGCACCCACCATTAATCATTTTTATGAAAAGTTATTATTGCTAAAAAACAGGATGAATACAAGACCAGGAAAAAGATTAGCAGAAGAGCGACATAAATTCCTGGAGCTATATCTTGATCAATTTTATAATGAATGGAATGGCGAAAAGTGAAGATTAAATTAACGAGGGCAAATTATAGCACACATTTACATCAACAGCGAATTAATTTCCTGCCAATTATTTACCCTTTTATGATGTTTAGCATCAGCTAATTTATTATGCGGCTGAGTAAATAAAATGCTGTCTCCGGAGAAATAATCGAGGTTTTTAAAATGATCATCAATCATGATATCACAATTGATAATTTCTTTTGAACCGCAAAAAACCATTTGCTGCCAGGTAATAAAAGGGAAGTGTTCATTAAGCCACAATTGTTTTTCTGTAAGGCTTCCGGGAAATTCCATCGCTGCAGATACTATAAATACTTTATACCTTTCATTAAGTCGTTTGATGTATTCCTGGCATCCTTCAATCAAGGGAGCATCACGAAAAAAGCCTTTGGAGTTTACGTGTTTTAAAAGGCCCGGAAACGCTTCTGCTTCGGTCTTTCCTTCTAAATCAGCAAGCAGCAGTTGCTCGCCAAATTCGTCCGCATGCAATTTTATAAACTGGCTGTAAACATCGGCCAGCACACCATCCATATCTATTGCTAGTCTTTTCATTTTAAATAGAATTTTGTAAATTTCAATAAAGCAAATTAATGATAACGTTCTTTTGAAGATAAGATTTATGATTAGAATTCATAGCAGTAGTTATTTGTATAAATTGTAATGATAGGTCAAGCCGATGACGAGGTAACCTTGTGAGGAATTATTAGAGAATGTTGACTTATTTGAGATAAATCTAATTAGGGCTGCGGTGAAAGGTGAAGATTTATTTTTTCAACAAGCTCCGCTATATCGAATGGCTTGGCAATAAAATCATCCGCATTGCAAACCTGCAAAATATCCTGCATGTTGGAATGGGCTGAAAACATTACGATAGGTATATTTTTTGTACTCGGATTATTTTTTAAAATATTACAAATATCCCGGCCATCGGTACCTGAAAGAAAAACATCCAATAACACTAATTGCGGAGAATAAGAAACAGATTTGGCCAAGGCCTCCTCACCGTTTGGTGTGACCATCACTTCAAAACCATTCATTTTTAAGACGAGTTTCAGGATATTTAAAATATCCTTATCATCATCTACAACTAAAATTCTTTTCATTCTGATTTTTGCAGCAATAACTAAACCATATAAATTTATTTTACTATGTATAGGTGCAACTGTTGTCGCAGTGTAAAGACAGTAGCAGGCTAAGCGCCACTATCTACGGTGCTATGAGGAT
>JBBPZF010000142.1:0-5052 GCA_038199105.1 Chitinophagales bacterium
AGGTAGAACTAATTTTGTTATTAGCCAACGGCAGAATACTGGCATCAGCGAGCGTTGCATTTCCGCAGGCATCTAATGCACGTAAACGTATCAGGGAATAATCCGTTCCATTGTTAATAGTGAATACCGGGTTGGCTTGAGGCGATGATATAATGGATGGCGATGAAGGTGAGCTGCCGATAATAGAATAGGAAAAAGGCCCAACTCCATCACTCGCTACTGCTCCCACGCTAAAACCATTTACATCACACTGGTATGCCGAAGACCTGTCGAGGTTAGGGAAAACATAAGGATTTACCACGACGGTATCATAAAGATACCTGTTGCATCCATCGTTTGCCTTGTAACTTAAAACATAAGTAGCAGGGCCAAGATCATCAAAAGTATAAACACCGGCTGATACTGAATTGGGAACCAACTGTGGCGATAAGGTTGTCGTGTTTTTTTTAATCACACTTACAGTAAGTGAACCCATATTTGTATTAACAGTCGCGTTAACTGAACCTGAGCCATTGCTCCATGAACCACCGGGGCATTTCGCTATCACTGTAGCAGCATGATTAAAAAAGCTTGCAATGGCGACGATATTTATAGAATCTTTTTTACCACAATTATCCGTGGCTAGTATCTTATACGTTTGCCCGGCAACAGTGCCGGGGATGCTGTCTAAAATAATTGTTGAAATGTTGTAATTGTTATTAAGAAAAAGATTTCCATTAACGTCGTATGCTTTTATGTTTACCGGCAGCCCACCGGCATTTACGGATACTGTAAATTTTGCATATCCGTATGCGCATGACTTTGCGGATGTCACAGTAAGATTTACCGGTAGCGGTGAAGCCGTAAAACACCGGTTAATAGTAGTATCATAACAACTGTTCGTGATCTTTATGCAATAAGCTCCATATATTAAATTATCAAAAACACCAGTTGAATTACATGCGACCAATTGATTATTATTATCATAAACGCAAAATTCCGGAGAGGTGAGATTTTGATGGTTGATAATAGTAGCACTGAAATCGATGCAGGTGTAATTGCTCAACTGGACATTGTTATTTACAGAAGGAATAAGCGGAGCGACGGTGAAGCAGTTGGTAAAGGTGGTGTCTGGGCAGGCATTTTTTGTTTTAATGCAATAAGATCCGTAAGCCAGGTTACTAAAAATTCCGGTGCTGTCGCAGCTGATTAAAGAACCAGAATTATCGTAGAGACAATAATATGGATTAGTGAGATTGTTGCCGGATGCTGTTGCTGTAAAACCTGTACAAACCTTATTGCTATATGCAATTGAAATGTTATTGAGAACTATAGGTGTGCCTGCACTAAAGCAACGGATAAATGTTGTATCAAAACAGGCATCGTAAACATTCACACAATAGGTGCCCAATGTAAGGCTGTCAAATATACCGGTTGCGTTGCAGGCAACCACCGCTCCCAGGCTGTCGTACAGGCAATAAGCAGGATTGGTAAGGCTGTCGCCCTGTACTGCTATTCCAAATAGATTACAACTTATATAAGAAGGAATGATAACCGCGTCAACGCTTGGCCGGGGCTTATAAGCGGTAAAGCATCTTGTGATCGTTGTATCCCTGCAGCCATCTTTGGTTTCGATGCAATAATTGGTATAGGGTAAATTATTAAATACGCCGGAACTGTTACAACTTATTAAAGTATTTGTCGCATCGTACAAACAATAAGTTGGGTTGTAAAGTCCATTCTGGCCTGTGATGGAAGCTGAAAAGCCAGAGCAGGTTTTATTACTTATCAATACATTATTGCCAATACTCAGTGGCGGGGGATACGTTGTAAAGCATCTTGTGATCACCGAATCAGTACAGTTATCATGTGCCGTGATGCAATACTGCCCATAAGGAAGATTCGTAAATGTGCCCGAGTTGTTACAAGCGACCACCACATTGTTATTGTCGTACAAGCAAAAATTCGGGTTGAAAAAATTAGTGATATTGAGTAGTGAAACAGAAAATCTACCACACGTAATACCATAAATATTTACACCGGCTCCCAATGCCGATGCCAGGAAGATGGAAGTGTTTCCTTTTTTTACTTTACCGCAATTGTCTTTTACTACTATATCGAAATTAGAGAGCCCGGCTATATACACAGAAAAGTTTGCAATGGCTGACCACACAGTATCTCCCGGTTGGCGCACTACGCCATAATTGAAACCTGGAATGCCGCTTACCGTGCTGATGTTGCCCTTGCTGTCGATAGCCTTTATGTAACCCGTTGCAGAGTCGCACGATATCTTATTGAAAACATATGAATTTATCCACCAGCTATAATCATTGAGCGTGGTTTGCCTTGTTTGAATTCCGCCGCACGAATCGCTCATCATAATGGTATAATCGCCCGCAATGAGATTGTTGAAAGTCCCGGTATTGTTCGTAGTGCCGATACCCGTAGCCGAAGGAGAAACAATAGTATAAGAAAATGGAGCCCTGCCATCCTGTACGGAGCTTGCCATTATGCTACCGTTATTTCCATTATCGCAACTAATGTCTGTTTTGGAAAGCGTAAAGCGTGGATCAAGGTAAGAGCCAATAACGGAAATATTGTTTTGCGTAAAAGTGCAGTTAGTTGCAATGTCTGTTATCACGACACTATACACACCCGAAGACAAACCGGTAATAGAATCAGAAGTAGTAAAATTAGAATTGACAGGCCCGATGGTTTTGTATTTGTAAGAACCCGATCCGCCAGAGGCAAATATTTTGATAGAACCAGTGGCGGCACATCGCGATTCGTAAGTTTTGAATGTTGCTGTTAGCAGTGAGCAGCTTTGTGCTGAAGCATTTGATCTAAAAAATGTTATAAAGCAAAATGCAATAAGAGAACAACAGTAAATTTTATGCATAGGCAATATTTTCTAATAATTATTGTAATAAAAAGTAATCTGTTTAAAGAGAACGCCTTACTTAGGCCTATTATTGAGTAGCCTTTTTCTTAGGGTAAATACACCTCACCGTATTTTTTCTGATGAGATCGTAAAAAATTCAAAAGAAATATTTTTTAATCATTCATCTGGCAGGGATTTTGCTCTTTAGCACTTGCTTAGAAAATTGGTTTTCTCCACGAAATAACTCCCTCCTTTATTGGAAGATTAATTATTCACCTAATTGAACTAACTGGTTATGAAAATTTCCCGCTCTTCATTTTTATGCATGGTTACTTTTACACTGCTTTGTCTTCAGCAAACTGAAAGTTCAAATGCGCAAACCCTCACTGCCCGTCCCAATGTGTCAATGGCGCCAAACACCAATGGGTACTACGAATATTTACCACTTGGCTACAATCCGCAGAGCAGTCAGAAATATCCCTTGTTGATAGCGTTTGGCGGTCTTAGCCAAAATGGGAATGGAACTTCGGCA
The DNA here is from genome assembly GCA_038199105.1 of Chitinophagales bacterium. Classification (GTDB taxonomy): domain Bacteria; phylum Bacteroidota; class Bacteroidia; order Chitinophagales; family Chitinophagaceae; genus Ginsengibacter. The sequence goes on from JBBPZF010000142.1 coordinate 3,393, forward strand.
GAGCTTGATTACGTGTTTTCCAATTGGGGAGGCCCTGGGTGGCAAATTAAAAACGGTAAGTTTCCCTCGTCTTTTACAGTAAACGGGCAATTGTTTAGGTACCTCGTAATCTTACCACAATTTAGTAGTACCCCTTCGCCTGCAAATATTGACCAGCTAATTACATATCTGCTTGCACACTACCAGGCAGATCCTAATAGAGTTTATATTACGGGCAATAGCAAAGGGGGAGGATATTGCTGGGATTATCCGGGAGCAAGCATACAATATAGTCAACGTATTGCAGCAACCATTCCAACATGCGCTGCGTCAAGTTATACACTTACTAAAGCTCAAAATATTGCGGCAACAAACCTGCCGGTATGGGCAACGCATAATGCAGTCGATGCCATAGTATCGCCCTCCATCACTAAGGCTTTTGTGAACGGTATAAACTCACTTCCAAATCCGCCAACGCCTCGTGCACTCATGACGATTTTCCAGGATGTTGGCCATAATTGTGCAGATTCAACTTTTAATACTGTTTACGGTGTACATACTCCAAAAGGCCTGAATATTTACGAATGGCTACTGACCAATTCCCGCTCGAGTGGATGTAATGTGCCAGGAACACTAACTACGGCTTCCATTACGTCCGCTAGTGCAAACATTTCCTGGAGCGCTGCTACGGGAGCAAATAGCTACGACGTTTATTACAAAGCAACGAGTTCTTCCACATGGATAAACGTTGTATCGGGCACCACTACTACTTCTGCAAGCCTTAGCGGATTAGCAGCTTCTACTTCTTATGATTGGAGGGTAAGATCAAATTGTTCATCTGGAAGCAGCAGCTTCAGCAGCACCCAATTCAATACATTAGCACCTTCGGCATGTAATGCGCCGGCTGGGCTTACCACTTCTTCCATTACGTCCGCTAGTGCAAACATCTCCTGGAGTTCTGCTACGGGAGCAAACAGTTACGACGTCTATTACAAGGCAACGAGTGCTTCTACATGGATAAGCGTTGTATCGGGCACCACTACTACTTCTGCAAGCCTTGGTGGATTAGCCGCTTCTATTTCTTATGATTGGAGAGTACGATCAAATTGCTCCTTAGGAAGCAGCAGCTTCAGCAACACCCAGTTCACCACATTAGCATCAGCAGTATGTAATTCGCCGTCTGGCCTTACCACTTCTTCTATTACATCTAAAAGTGCAAATATTTCATGGACTAGCGCTACGGGTGCCATTAGTTATAATGTTGAATATAAAGCAACCAGCGCTTCCACATGGATAAGTGTTGTATCGGGAACAACTTCTACTTCTGCAAGCCTTAGCGGATTGACCTCTTCTACTTCTTACGATTGGCGAGTGAAATCAAATTGCTCGTCAGGGAGTAGCGGCTTTAGCAGCGTAACATTTTCTACTGCATCTTCCGGGACTTGTACTGCTCCAACCGGCCTTCTTGCCTCTCCTTCACCAACTACCGGATACGTTTTATGGACCGCTGTAAGCGGCGCCAATAGCTACGATGTGGATTATAAAGCAACAAGTTCATCCACCTGGATTAACGTAGCAATTGCCATCCCGGGCACATACTCTATATTGAGTAACCTTGCATACTCCACTTCGTACAATTGGAGAGTAAGAACAAATTGTGCATCCGGAACCAGTACGTATA
>JBBPZF010000143.1:0-4127 GCA_038199105.1 Chitinophagales bacterium
CATTGGAGCTATGGATACCAAACCAGTTTCTCTAATAATACTTTTGATAATTATAAGTTTAAAGTATTTTTCAGCCCCGCTATTGAATACAATGTATTTAAATATAAAGATGTAAACAGCCGCTTTTTTGTGCTACGATACGGTGTGGACGTAAATCGCAGCGATTACTACGATACAACTATTTTCAATAAGATCCGCGAAACGCTGTTTGGCCACAGATTTTCTGCAGCTATTACTTTAAACAAAAAATGGGGAAATTTTAATGGTGGCATTTTTTACCGCAACTATTTCAGAGATTGGAGCCTGAATATTATGGGTATTACTGCGAATACAAATGTAAGTATTGGGGGTGGATTGTCTTTTTTTGTACGTCTCAATGCGAGCGTGGTGCACAACCAGTTAAACCTGGTGAAGGGCAATGTAACAGAGCAGGAAGTTCTTACCAAAAAACGACAGCTCGCTTCTAATTATAACTATTATACCTCGTTCGGCCTTTCTTTTCGGTTTGGAAGTATTTTAAATAACTTCGTAAATCCGCGCTTTGATGGGTATGGAGGCTTTTGATTGGATTCCACCTGGCGGAGATTTATTGAATGCCGGATCCTGCAAAATTCTTTTATCATACTATATTATCAAAACTTCTCTTAATTTGGTAGTTGCTGGCCGGGGGAAATCAAGGAAGTCGGCCAGGATACAATATCTTTATCGCCATCCACAAATTCATTTAAGTTTATGAAAAAAAATATCAGTAAAGCAGGTGTTCTTGCGGCCTGTTTACAAAAACAGGCAGAATTAATTGAAAGTTTTGAAAGCCGGGTTGATGCATCGAAGGCCGATACCTACTCTCATAATCAATCGGCAAGCCAAAGCGAAGACCGCGCTGCAGGTAAAATGGAATTGCTGAATACCTACAGGCATGAACTGGCTTTTGCTAAATCCGAAATGAACTTCCTGAAATCTTTAGAGGCCACTATTGAATGTGCTAAGGCGGAGCCCGGAGCTATGGTTATCACCAACCACCTGAATTTTTTTATCGGTGTATCAAGTGAGAAAATAGAGGTGGATGGTGCGGAGGTATTTGGTATTTCAACCAACGCCCCCATCTATAAAATGATGGAGGGTATGGGAAAAGAAGATAAATTCCAGTTCAATAAAAAAGAATATATAATTGAAGATGTTTATTGAATTGCTTTCCCACCCGCTGATAGCGCAAGTTTAATAGCCGAGGCTTTATGGGCTAACTATACTTATGCCAATGAATAGTAACTATCTTAAAACAACTAAGCTTTTTTCCCGGCGATTATTTGCTTTCAGGACCAAGGTTTATTATACCATTTTTCTTAGCTGCTCTTTTCAATAAGCCCCAACATCCACTCTTTCCTGCTTTCCAGGTTATTATTTTTGATCGCTCCTTTAAGCGTTAGCTGAAACCGATTATGGCAGAAAACTTTCAATGTTTTTTATCAAGCCATACAGATACTGATCCGGCAGGAACATAAAACCTACCCCAGCCATCTTCATTGATAACTACTTCTGCCGGGTGGTTTTGTAAATAGTCTGTAAATATTTTACCTGCATGCGTTTTGCCAATTTCCATATCTTTAAATCCTTCATCACCATTAGATAACAGTACCGCACAGCCGGAGTTATTATATTCATCCGTGCCTTCCCTCGTCCAGCCGATACAGTTAGGATGATCAAAATAGTCTCTTTGCATGCCGTATGCGAAGCGGTTACGGGCGATTAATAATTTGTCCAGGTTGGCGCATTTCTCTAAAAAGATTTCATGGTCATTTCCATCCTTTCCTTTATCTGTATAATGGGCGCCATACAGATCCGGTAAAAAAACGCAGGGGTAACCGCCTTCCCGCAAAAGAACCAGGGCATAAGCCAGTGGCTTAAACCATGCTTCTACCGGGGCTTCCAGGGCCTGCAAAGGTTGTGTATCGTGGTTGTCCACTACGGTTACTGCCAAAGCGGGCCTTTCCTGCACCAGTGAATTATTTAAGATGGTAGTGAGATCATATTCTTTTCCTATGCGGGAAGCAAGGTGTAAATTATGATGTAAAGAAGCATCGAATAAGGACATGCGCCCCTCCGTAGCCTCTATATATTTCAACAGCAACGGCAATTCACCCGGAGCCCAATACTCGCCTACCACAAACAGGTCTGGCTTTATGTTTCGCATATAGTCCAGCCACTCGTTATAGAATTTGGGCGATATGTGCTTCACGGCGTCTAACCTAACTCCATCAAATGGCACTTCATTGAGGTACCATGCGCCCCAGTTCTTCAAATCTTGCCGCACAGCGGGATTCCGGAATTCTACATCTGCAAACATCAGGTAATCGTAATTACCTTTTTCTGTATCTATTACTTCTTCCCACCCGTCACCATATTCGTTTGCAATACTAAAAATTGCTGTCTCCTTAATATCATCTGCATAGTCCACACCGCTAAAGCATTTGGAATTCCATATAAACCGGGAATATTTTCCCTGGCGCCCGGGGAATGTAAACTTCGTGTATGCTTCAATTTCAAATGCATCGCTTATAAATTCATTCCTGTTTTCGGGATTTACGCGGTGTACCGTTATTTTTTCCTTTTCATCTGCCCCACCTTTATGATTCAGTACAATATCCACATACACCAATATGCCTTTTTCATGAAGAGTCTCTACTGCCTGCCTGTATTCTTCCTTAGTGCCATACTTCGTTCTTACGGACCCTTTCTGGTCAAACTCGCCAAGGTCGTAAAGATCATATACATCATACCCGCTTGCATTTGGACCTTCTTTTCCTTTGTAGGCTGGAGGAAGCCATATAGAAGTGATTCCCAGGGACGCCATCTCTTCCGCGTTTTCCTGTATGTGCTTCCATAAACTTCCATCCGCTGGCGTATACCAGTGAAAGTATTGCATCATTGTGCCATTTACCATAGTCGCTTTTTAATTTATTTGGTTAGCAGTTTATCACCGGCACTGCCGTAATTATTTTGAGCATTCCGTATCAAATAACTTATTAAGCCCTTGAACTTTTTCCTGTTTTAATTTTTTGCTTTATAATGTTTTCCCGGTCTTTTTTCAACTGGTGCATTTTATCTGCTTCATCTATGGAATGCGATTGCTGCAGGGTTTCATCTTTTTTAGTATCATGCTTTAAATGGCTGTATATTTCTGTATCACCTTCAACTCTTCCTCCGACATATTTTCCACGTCCACCAGCCGGTTGCTCGCGAAATTGTGGGCAGCAACCAACTCGTTTAATTTTAGCTGTACGGCAAGCGATTCTTTGTTTTGAGATTTTTGAATTAAAAAAACCATCAGGAAAGTGATGATAGTAGTACCTGTATTTATTACCAGTTGCCAGTTTTCAGAATAATGAAAAAATGGCCCTGATATGCCCCATAAAAGTATAGCAGTAAATGCTATAATAATTGCGGTAGTGCTGCCTGTTGCAAGAGCAACCTTTGAAGCAAGCTTTTCAAAAAAACCTGCTTTGTCTTTGTTCGAATTCTTTTTCATAATAATTTACATGTTATTTTTTTAAGGTATTTTAATTAAAATGCAGGCGTAAGCATCCTGTTATTGTATGGATTTTATTTAAAACATTTTCGACTTTAAATTCTTTGATATAATCTTGGTGGTGCAGTTTCAATGGATCAGAGGTTCGCTGTAGATAAATTTCCCTACAACGAGGTTAGTTTTGATAAGTATCAGCAACGGTATTCCTAAATAAGATTCATATAAATAAAGCCGGCTTTACCGGCTTCTATAAACACCATTGTTTTCAAAAATATGTTTATCACTTTCTTCAGCAGCTTCATTGTTAATATTATTCTATCCTAATCTAATAAGCTCCTAATCCGTTTTCTTCTAAATTATATATTATAGAAAAAGGTAATTAAATATCATGCCATAATTATGTACACAGTGTACACGCCCGGTAAACAGAAAGGTTCCTGGTAGTATATTGATGACTTTATGATTCATGTTATTCACGGGCATCACAATAGGAGGAAGGTGGTGTAGGTTGTATAGGCTGAGCTCCGGGCAAATACCTTCTTGTTTTGGCATTCTTAATTGATAATATAAATGTCCTGAGTTGCAAACAGGAGGACAGCAGCTC
>JBBPZF010000144.1:0-2468 GCA_038199105.1 Chitinophagales bacterium
ATTCAACATACATTACCATATTACCGTCAGCATCTGGCATTGGCGGATTATTGGGAGATGGAGGAATATCTTTGAACCGCATGATGCCATTGCCGAAAAATTCGCCGCCAAAAACAGTTTTGTAAAAATTAAATGCTTCCTCTGTGTTACCAGGAAAATTGAGGTAGGTACTTACGCTTGCCATTGTTGTAAATTTTAGCAATTAATAATTGTTTGAATAACGTAAAGACAAAACAAAGATAGATTGCCTCTCCAAAAAATTTATCCGCTGGATAAGACAGTTTTCCATGCAATGACGCTCCGGGATGCGGATAACCATTATGGTTACTGGAAAGATAAATCTCTGAAAGAAAGACTTGATGCCGCGTGTTATCTTATAAATCAATTTTACGGCACCACTCCGCAAACGCCTATTGACAAGACTATTTTTACAAAACGCAAACACGCGAATGGCTAATATTTTCAATGAACATTTCAGGGACTTTATAAAAGCGCTAACGATAGTGAAGTGGAATATGTTCTTGTGAGAGGAATGGCCGTCATCTTACATGGCTATGTGCGTGGTACTGGTGATATGGATGTATGGATAAATAAAACGAAAGACAATTATCAAAAGTTAGTTAAAGCTTTTGCGCTGTTTGGTATGGCGGTATTTGATATGGCGGAAAATGCTTTTTTGGGAAATGAATTTGATGTATGGGGTATAGGAGTACCGCCTGTAAGAATCGAAATAATGACTGCTGTAAAAGGATTGGCTTTGGACGAAACATACAGCCAATCTTAATTGTATAATGAAGATGGTTTGCAAATAAGATTCATCCATCTTAATCACTTATTACAGGCAAAGAAAGCGGCAAGCAGATTCAGAGACCTTGACGATATAGATCAGCTTACCAAAACATAACGTCCTTTTGACAGATTCCGCGTCGCGGTGGGCACCCTTGCTCTTGGCTAACACTCCCTACTGTAAAGCGTGTTCGGGACTTCACCCTATAGCTTATATACGTGCCTGACACACAAAAAAAGAGGCTGCAAATTAATGCAACCTCTTTAAGATTTTATTATCAACACCAGGCGTTTATTTTACCTCTTCAAACTCTGCATCAGTAACGTTATCATTTGCGCCTGCATTTGCTTCTGCACCTTCCGGCTGCGGATTTCCCTGTCCATCTCCACCACCATTTGCAGCTCCTGCACCTTCCTGTGTCGCTTTATACATTTCTTCGCTGGCGGTTGTCCAGGCTACATTCATTTCCGCTACGGCAGTATCAATGCTACTCACGTCCTGGTTTTTATGCGCTTCCTTCAATTTTTCTAACGCTGATTCAATGGGCGCTTTTTTATCGGCTGAAATCTTATCACCGTATTCTTTAAGTTGTTTTTCTGTTTGAAAAATAAGACTATCCGCCTGGTTAACTTTATCCACTTTTTCCCTTGCTACTTTATCACTTTCTTCATTTGCCTTTGCATCATTTTTCATCTTTTCAATATCTTCTTTGCTTAAGCCGCTTCCTGCTTCAATGCGAATATTATGTGATTTACCTGTTCCTTTATCTTTCGCAGAAACATTTAAAATACCGTTTGCATCTATATCGAAAGCCACTTCCACTTGCGGAACACCTCTTGGCGCCGCTGGAATTCCATCAAGATTAAATGTACCAAGGCTTTTATTTTGACCAGCCATCGGCCTTTCACCTTGCAGCACATGTATCTGCACTCCGGGCTGGTTATCACTTGCGGTGGAAAACGTTTCCATTTTCTTAGTAGGAATAGTAGTGTTGCTTTCAATAAGCCTTGTCATTACACCCCCCATTGTTTCAATACCGAGAGACAATGGCGTAACATCAAGCAATAACACATCTTTTACTTCGCCTGTCAACACCCCACCTTGTATAGCTGCACCTATCGCAACTACTTCATCAGGATTTACCCCTTTGTTAGGCTTTTTATTAAAAAACTTTTCTACCATCTCCTGTACTTTAGGAATACGGGTAGAACCACCAACAAGTATTACTTCATTTATGTCAGCAACACTCAAGCCGGCATCTTTTATGGCAGCCTCACAAGGCTTCAGGCATCTTGTAAAAAGATCGTCAGCTAATTTTTCAAACTGTGCACGGGTAAGTTTTTTCACCAAGTGCTTAGGCACACCATCAACTGCTGTTACATACGGAAGATTTATTTCTGTTTCGCTTGAAGAAGACAACTCTATTTTCGCTTTTTCAGAAGCTTCTTTTAAACGCTGCCATGCCATTGGATCTTTATGCAGGTCTATCGCCTCATCTTTTTTAAATTCAGCAGCAAGCCAATCCATAATCACTTTATCAAAGTCATCACCCCCAAGGTGTGTATCACCATTAGTAGATTTTACTTCAAACACGCCATCGCCCAATTCCAAAATTGAGATATCGAATGTACCGCCACCAAGGTCAAACACCGCTATTTTCTGATCAATAGATTTTTTATCG
>JBBPZF010000145.1:0-3176 GCA_038199105.1 Chitinophagales bacterium
AATATTCCGACAAAGTAACCAACGAACAAATCGGCAAAGTGCTTAAAATAGGTATGCGAACTATAGACAGGGTGAAGAAAAAATTTGTAGAAGAAGGCTTTGAGGCTTCATTGGAAAGGCGTTTAACGAGCCGTGTTTATGAAAAGAAAACAGATGGTGATGTAGAAGCCAAGTTAGTATCGCTGTGTTGTAGCGAACCGCCGAAAGGATATGCAAAATGGTCGTTACGATTATTAGCAGATCAGATGGTAGAGCTAAACTATGTGGAAAGCATCTCGCATGTAACGGTAAGAAGCGTCTTAAAAAAAACGAACTTAAGCCCTGGAAAACAAAGGGGTGGGTAATTCCACCGGACAAAAACAGTGAGTTTGTGGCGAATATGGAGCATGTGCTGGATGTCTATAAAAGGCCCTACAGTAAAGATTATCCGGTAGTTTGTATGGATGAATCACCTAAACAATTAATAGAGGAAGGAAGGACTGCCATGGCAATGAAGCCAGGCCAGGAAGCAAGAATAGATTATGAATACATCAGGCATGGGGTGGTAAATATATTCATGGCCAATGAACCCCTAAAAGGGAAACGTTTTGTTGAGGTTACAGAATTTAAAACTAAAAAGGAATGGGCCTGCTTTATAAAACAAATTGCGGACAAGGAATATCCAAAGGCAAAAAAGATAACACTTGTAATGGATAATTTTAAAACACACACCGCGTCGGCTTTTTATGAATGTTTGAACCAAAGGAGGCAAAGCGGCTATGGGACAGGTTCGAATTTGTATTTACTCCTAAACATGGAAGCTGGCTTAACATGGCAGAAATAGAATTACATGTATTAAACGGGCAGTGTTTAAACCGGCACATCTCTGATATTAATAAAATTAAGGAGGAAGTTCAGGCATGGCAATCAAAAAGAAATAATAAGAACAATAAAATTAATTGGCAGTTTACAAATAAAGAAGCGAGGGTAAAACTAAAAAGACTTTATCCGTCAATTAATGGTTAACATAACACTAGTACTTTGATTATTTTTTACATTCCTGTAAATATAACCCCAATGTCCATTTTTATATTATCACAGATAATGATCTTAGAAAAAAACAAGTTCCCAAAAATGTATTCTTAATTTTAAAATCTTTGGAAGAAATTAAAAATATTGCCTCTTTTAGGCTTGGCTTATATGTGAAGTTGGAAACTCCATATAAATTTTGCGATATACGGCCATCTATTGCTTATATTTTTCCTGAATATATTGAAGGATATGATTTTTGGGGCTATGGCGATATTGATGTGATCTACGCAAATATTCGCAATTTCATAACAAAAGAAATTTTAGCAGAACATGACGTAATTAGCGTACGGCACGATTTTTTGCCAGGCGCTTTTTCACTTTTTAGAAATTGCAAAAAAATTAATTTAATGTTTAAAGAAAGTAAAGACTATGTAAAAGTATTTACCGACGCCAGGCATTATTGTTTTGATGAAATCAACTTCGCGTACGATGAGTTTGCAGAAGGTATACCCGTTGAAGAAATTGAGAGTGAAATTGAAAGTATGACACATCTGGTAAAAAAACTACACAATCAGAAACGTATAAACGCATATTTTGATTTTCATGTAATAGAAGGTTTACCAGGAAAAATGAAATGAAAGAATGGGATATTAACTTATAAAAACACGATGGAGGCGATTTTGTACCATTTGATAAAGTTGAAAAATATTTATGCTCCCAAAAAACTTCCCAAAAAAATCCCTGACACATTTTACATAAGTCCCACAAGAATTTATTTCTAATATATTTTAATCATAAATTTTGGCTTCAAAACTTTTTTCCATAAACAACTTGCCGGAATGAATTATGGTCTAACATATATCAAATTTCTGTTTTTAAGAATAAAAAATGAAATCGGGTGCATCCCAAATTGTCGCGCTATGCAATCTTTTTCAATTTAAAATTTGTTTTAACTAATTGTATAACGTTATCCCACTTTTCATTCATGTCAGTTACTCTAAGATTAAGCATGTTTTGTGCACCGGCACTACTCCATCTTTGACCAGATTGTTTCATTCTTTTTTGTACAACCGTTCTGTGTGCTGATTCGATTGCTCCTGAACCTATGATTCCGCATCCAATTTGTTTATAGTATTTATAATCCATGCGGCTGCTGTTGGTTTCATAATAGGAAATTAAATTTTTAGCCACTTCATTTTCCGGCGCTAATTTTTTTATATTTTTAATTACCTGCTTTACTTTGCTGTCAAGCAGGAGTTTCTTTTGTTTTTCTGCCCATTTTTCTCCTCCTCCTTTTTCTTTAAAATAGCTATCAATAAACTCATGCAAATGTTCGATAGCATGAAAATAATCTAAAATAGAAATCGCATCGGGAAAAGCATCTTCTTCCCATTTTCTTATCCATGTGGCACCATCCGATAGAAAGACCAAACGCTGTTTAATATCGCCATACGATTCTATTAAATCTTCCATCTTATTTGTAAAACATTTGCTATTGCCCAAATAAGCCAGGTACTGTGAATGCCTTATCCAGCTTTGTTTTCCATTAGGATCAATGCAATCAGAACTTTTAAAGACCCTGCCTACTTTTACTTCTTTCCAACCATCATCCCGGGTAAATATCATTGAACCGTCAACCTCAGCATACAACACTTCTTTGGATTTTAGAGGAGGCAATGTCCTTGTGGCTGCAATCGTTTTTCCAAGTTCTTTTCCATAGATATCAGCTACCCTTTGTATTTGTGAATGGCCTATTTCAATTCCGATAGTTTTCTTTAAAATCTCAGGGCATTTGTCATAACATTCTAATTGTGCTAAATACACAATCAATTCCTGCAATAAAGGGCTTATCTGGAATCCATTGATATCTTTGCTAAAGGGATGCTTGTTGCTTATTTCGATAAATCCTAATTTTGTGAGTGTTTTTTTTTACGCCTGTCGGCGGACAAATCACTTAAACTTTTTTCAAAAACCGCTCGACCAAGTTCTTTAAAAATTTTTTCAAGCTCATTTTCGTAATCGTAAAAATTGTCGATTTTCTTGAGTGCTTGCAGTTCATCGTATTTTTCAGATGCTATAGCAAGATATTCTTCTCTAGTCATAATAGTAAATATTGGTTCCCTAAATTTACAATATTTTCAATAGCGACAATTTGGGATGCACCC
>JBBPZF010000146.1:0-2629 GCA_038199105.1 Chitinophagales bacterium
AAATCCTCATTTATAATAGACCTATCCAAATTGCCGAACGCGATTGGCGCAGAAGGTTCTGGTAAATATTCATTTATTTGCTTTTGCCACCAGCTTACTGTATGCCATTTACCAAGTTTATAGCCTATATCCTTATAATCTGCAAGGCACGTAAAGCCACAGCTTTTATGAAAAGCCACGCTCCTGTTATTTGGTAAAGTAATGCCTGCATATACATGCACAAAACCCTGATGCTTTAACAAATCAAAAAGTGCATTATATAATGCCGGCGCTATACCCGCTCCCATAAAATTATCATGAATATAAATGGAACTTTCAACGCACCATTGATAGGCAAGCCGTTCACGGTGACGTGTCGCATAAGCATACCCTGCAATAGCTCCATCTATTTCGCAGATAAGCCACGGCCATGTTTCAGTATATGTATTTATTCGTTGGGCAAATGAATCATTGGTGGGTACTTCCGTTTCAAAAGTAAATGACGTATTTAGAATATAAGGGGCGTAAATTTCAAGAATAGAAGCAGCGTCTTGTGGCCTGGCTATCCTGGTTATTTTCATAAATTAAATTTACGATCTCTCCGGTTTTATTTTTAAACAAATATTTCTTTTGATAAAAAACAGCTCACTAAATTTTTGTTTCTTATGACCAACTATGCCAGTTTTTCGCTTTTCTGTCGTTGTTCCTTTTCTTTGGCCATTTTCATTGGGGCCGCCTCATTGTTTCTTAACTCCCTTTCCAAAAAATAGTTTAATGCGGTACGTAAAACCGCTATGGAAGCCAATTTACCAATATCGTCCCATGTCGGTGCAATTGCTGTTGCAAGTATATCCGCAGCTAACAAAAGTTCAAGGGCTATGGTAAGGGCGCTTCCAAACTGTATACGTATTGTTTGATTGGTAAAGCCATCACCAGGATTGAAAATATGCACGATATACCTGTAGAAAAATTTTAGAAGCGCTACCGCGATAACAAAAGCCGCAAGCACTTCAACAATGCTGCTTAAATGCCTCGTCAATATCTCGGGCAGTTCTTTCATGGGTGTTTAGTTTTATTTTCGTTTCGCTTGATGAGCCATAAAGATGAGCGCTGTAAAACTATCAAAATAATAAGGAGTAGTGTTGCCAGCAGGAAAAGCATAAGTGTATTTACCTTGCTGTATTGAAATGCAAACACCAGTGCAGTTGATACAGCGGGTGGGTGCATTGCTTTTTTGCCAATATCATTACAAAAATAGAAATAACCATGGAAATGGCCGCTGATAAGTAGCCCGGGCCCGCTGCCAGATATACCAGGTACCCTATAGTTGCCGCCGATACCTGTGCTATAATTAAAGTGCGAATGCTATTGGCCGGATGTTTAGGATCCAAATATATGAGAAAGGCGCTTGATGCCAGTGAGGAAAATAATACTCCCTGTTTACTGAAGGCTTTCACTAACACAAGCACCAGTATTATTATCACTGAAGGCAATAGTGCAAGCAATAAATCTGTCTTCATATCAAACCGCCGGCCGGTGATACTGCTTGCTGATGAGGTGTCTGCCATGTAATGAAATAAATTTTTAACCAATAAACAAGAAGTAATTTATCAGGATTTAACGAATATGTCGCTGCCAAATTCTTAAAGCGATAGCAACGTACTTTATATCTAAAAAAGCCGGACAAGATAGCATTATAGCCTTTTAAAACGCAGATACGCGGCTATACGAAATATTACAATCTTATATTTCACGCCTTGCCTCAAACCCTTCAAATGCTCCTGCAGTTCCCGTAGACTTTTCCTGGTTCAGTCCCTCTTCTTTACTTGTTTTTTGTGCTTCTTTCCCAGGCTCGATTGATGGATCATTTTCGCCGGGATCTTCAAGGGGAGCTCCAGTATCCGCAGGTTGCTTGTATTGGTAAATTTCCCTTTTTTTAAAAGGCCCTTTCTCCGGTAAATCGTCAGGATCAAATGATTTGTCTTCGCTATTATGCATAAGGTTTTTTCATTGGAACGATAAAAACCATGCCAGTGTGAGTTTTACCTTATTCAAAGTTTGGAGAACAGCTATCAATAGAAGCGGCTAAATAAATTTCAAGGGTCGCACATTTTAAAATGATTGAAAATGGGAGGTATAAATTTTTTTTCAGCGCGGGCTATCTAATCCTGCAAAAGTTCTGATATGCCGGGGAATGCTTTTCATGTTTTCTTCATGAAGGCATCATAATTCCTTAATCATTATGTTCTTAAACCATGCCTCGCTTCCGTGGTTTTGAAAACTAATATAGCCTTTTTCTGATGCACCATAGGAGGCAACATCTTTCCACTTTTCCAGCGCTTTCTTTTTATTCCAGTCATCACTGTGCAATTCGTACTCTACTATCTTCTTTCCATTAAGCCAATGCTCTACATGATTTCCATTTTTCACAATTCTTGCTGTATTCCATTCCAGGGCAGGGTTAGGTGCTGCTAACGGTGCCGGGTACATGGCATAATCCGCCCCCGTATGTTGCCAGGCTTCCAGTTTTTCAGGAAAGTTTACATCATCAATTACCTGGTATTCCGGGCCGCTTAAGTGAGAGTAGGCGCTGTCTTCTTTCACGAGGTATAGTATGCCGCTATTTCCTTTAAAAGAAATTTTATAGTCA
>JBBPZF010000147.1:0-2044 GCA_038199105.1 Chitinophagales bacterium
ATAACGGAATTGAAATAAACACATTGTGCTTATGGGTTGTATTTTTATTTTGAAGACTAATATTATCTATCTTACAAATTACCTGGCGCAACAATTTAATAAACATCAACCCTCTCTTCCTTTATGAAAATTGTAGAAATCAAAGTTCTTCGCGGCCCCAACTACTGGAGCATACGCCGCTCTAAGCTGATACAGATGAAGCTAGACCTTGAAGAAATGGAGGACATGCCCACCAATAAAATTGACGGGTTCAAAAAAAGGCTTGAAAAATTATTGCCCGGCCTCTATGAGCACAGGTGCAGTGAAGGAGTTCCCGGTGGATTTTTATCACGCGTAGAGGAAGGTACATGGTTGGGGCATGTAATCGAACACATTGCACTGGAGCTGCAAACCCTTGCCGGAATGGACATGGGTTTTGGAAGAACAAGAACAACCGGAAAACACGGGGAATACTTTGTGGTATTTGATTATATGGAAGAGCATGTAGGCGTGTATGCCGCTAAATCAGCGTTTAACCTCGCTCAGTCTCTTATTGATAACCTTGCTTATAACCTGGAAGAAGAAGTGCAGAATATGCGGGAAATAAGAGAGAACACAAGACTTGGACCATCCACCGGCAGCATAGTGGAAGAAGCAGTGAGACGCGGCATACCATACATAAGGCTAAATAAGCATAGCCTTGTGCAGCTTGGGTATGGCATACATCAGCAAAGAATAAGAGCGACCATTGCAGGCACCACCTCCAGCATCGCCGTGGATATTGCAGGTGATAAAGAAGAAACAAAAAATCTTCTTGGCGCAGCCGAAGTTCCTGTGCCGAAGGGAATAATACTCTATAGCGATGAAAGTGTGCAAGGGGCAATTGACGCAGTTGGTTACCCATTTGTAATTAAGCCAATAGATGGAAATCATGGTAAGGGGGCAACTACAAATATTACCACTTTTGAGCAGGCAGAAAAAGCGCTTGAAGCCGCAAGGGCATACTCACGCACCGTTATTTGTGAAAAGTATATAACCGGTTTTGACTTTCGGATACTCGTAGTCAACTTTAAATTTATCTGTGCAGCATTGCGTACACCCGCCTCCGTTAGAGGCGATGGTGAACATAGCATTCAATGGTTAATAGAAGAAATTAATAAAGATCCGCGGCGTGGATATGGGCATGAAAAAGTTTTAACGCAAATAAAAATTGATGGCTTCACTCAAAAAATATTAGATGAAAAAGGCTATAGCTTAGACACAATTCCTGCAAAAGATGAATTGGTGTTGGTAAAGCCTACAGCAAATTTATCAACAGGTGGAACCTCAACGGATGTGACTGACGAAGTACACCCGGTAAATATCTTTTTAGCCGAACGTATAGCAAAGATTATAGGCCTGGATATCTGTGGTATTGATATTATGGCATCCGATCTAAAAAAGCCGTTAAGCGAAAATGGCGGCGCTGTGCTTGAGGTGAATGCTGCTCCAGGGTTTCGTATGCATGTGGAGCCATCTAACGGCATTGCAAGAAATGCGGCCGAGCCGGTTGTAGAAATGCTTTATCCTAAAGGGGCCGATGGCAGAATTCCTATCATTGCTATCACGGGTACAAACGGCAAAACAACCACAAGCAGGCTCACTGCACATATTTGTAAAGCTGCAGGTTATAAAGTTGGCTTCACTACGTCTGATGGAGTTTATATACAAAATCAGTTAATGATGAAAGGTGATTGCACAGGCCCTAAAAGTGCTGAGTTTGTTTTAAAAGATCCGACAGTGGATTTTGCTGTACTTGAGTGCGCAAGGGGCGGTATCCTCAGAAGCGGGCTTGCTTTCAGGTATTGTGATATAGCTATTGTAACGAACGTAACTGCAGACCATATTGGCCTTGGCGGAATAGAAACCCTTGAACAAATGGCTAAAGTAAAACAGGTTTTACCGGAGACAGTTTTCAGGAAAGGGTTTGCAATTTTAAATGCTGATGATGACCTTGTATATGAAATGCATAAAGGCCTTAATTGTAACATCGCTCTATTCAGCATGGATGAAAATAACAAGCGCA
>JBBPZF010000148.1:0-11721 GCA_038199105.1 Chitinophagales bacterium
AATGCCTAACGGGTAAGCCTGAACGATGAGCCAGCAATCCGGCGCAGATGTTGCCAAAGTTGCCACTGGGCACACTTATAACGGGAAGACTTGTTTTATCTTTCCATTGCTGGTATGCAAAAAAATAATAAAACTGCTGCGGCAACCAACGGGCGACATTAATAGAATTAGCCGACGTCAGGAATAATTCCTGATTCCATTGCTCATCTGCAAATGCCTGCTTCACCATTTTCTGACAATCGTCAAAAGTGCCATCAATTTCAAGCGCTGTTATGTTCTTTCCTAAAGTAGTTAACTGCAACTCCTGTACGCTGCTTACTTTTCCTGACGGATATAGTATCACTACATCAATGCCATCAACATTATAAAATCCGTTGGCAACAGCGCCGCCGGTATCACCAGAGGTTGCCACAAGCACCGTAATTTTTTTATTATTATCCTTAACAAAATAACCCAGGCACCTGCTCATAAACCGTGCACCCACATCCTTAAAAGCCAGTGTGGGACCGTGATACAGTTCAAGCGAATTTATATCTTCCTCAATCTTTACTAAAGGAAAATCGAAATTGATGGTTTCGGAAACAATTCTCTTTAATTCATCATCCGTAATTACATCCCCTACATAAGGCTGAATAACCTTAAATGCAATTTCTTCTTTCGTGTATTGATCAATGTTCTCAATAAATTTTTTATCCAACATCGGAATTACTTCAGGGAAATATAAGCCCTTATCGGGAGCAAGCCCTTTGATGGTGGCTTCTTTAAAATCTACTTTGGGAGAATTATTGTTTGTACTGTAATAAAGCATGGAGCAATTGAGAATTAAAAATTAAGGATAACCATTTGTTTAAATATTTAGTCCAATCTGCCACGGCCTTCAGGCCTTGGATACTTAAGGTTTTCATTGGCTTTAGCCAAAATCATTTGGGCTAAAGCCGGATCCCATTTTTCGATTATCCACGGCCTAAAGACCGTGGCAATTTTATTAGTGATCCGTATTAATCTTTTATTATTATTTGTTTTTAATTGTTTGTCACCACCTTAATCCCTTCATTATTGATAGTGGTAACATAAGTGTAATAGGCCAACCCTATATTATCATAAATGTCTTTCATTATTTTCTCCACTTTTTTTGCCGTGTCTTCTTTTTCACAAAGCATAAAAATGGACGGGCCGGAACCTGAAATACCGCCGCCTAACGCTCCCGCATCAACGCTTTTTTTCTTTACGTCATCAAAACCGGGAATAAGCATACTTCGAACGGGCTCTATGATTACATCTTCCAGCGAACGGCTTATCAGGCCATAATCGTTTTTCATGAAGCCTGCCACGAGACCGGCTATATTTCCCCATTGTTTGATAGCATCTTTTAATAAAACTTCTTTACGGAGAATTTCCCGCGCATCTGAAGTTTTCACTTCTATCTGCGGATGTACCACCGCCACAAACATTGGGGGAGCAGGCAGAGAAATTATATCCAAAGGAAAAATTGAGCGGATAAGCGTAACACCACCATAAATACCCGGCGAAATATTATCTGCATGTTTCACGCCGGAGGCAAGCTTCTCCCCTGCCATAGCAAAACGAACGAGGTCTTCTTTTGAAAAAATATTTCCCAATAAATGATTGGCTGCAACTACCGCACCTGCAGCACTAGCCGCGCTGGAACCCAATCCACTGCCGGGTTTTATATGTTTTTCAATAACTATATCAAATCCTGCATTTTTGTCAAGTTCCTGCATCATATCCAGCAACGCAACTCCTGCAACGTTTTCTGCAGGAGCGACAGGCAGGTTGAAATCATCATTATGTTGAATGCGAATGCCGGGATGATCACTCAGGGAAATTTTCATTACATCGCAAGGATCTTTTAAAGCAAGGCCTAACACATCGAAGCCACAAACGAGATTGGCAATAGTAGCAGGTGCAAGAACGGTAATGCTCCTAACTCCACCCCTAACCCCTAAAGGGGGACTGGAGTCTCTAACTTCTGAATCCCTGTTCTTTGAGGGAGAGGGTCCGACATTTGTATTTTTTTCCTGCATACTTATTTTTAAATAACGTCCTCAAATTTCGTTACCCCTTTAGGGGATAGGGGTGGATAGGTCTTTTATCTTGCTGCTCTGATAATATCCGCAAAAACACCTGATGCTGTAACATCAGCACCGGCGCCGGCGCCCTTTACCACGAGTGGCTGCTCACTGTAGCGATTAGTGTAAAAAAGCACAGCATTGTCTTTTCCATACAAATGGTAAAAGTCGTGTTGCGGATCAATGTGCTGCAAGCCAACGGAGGCTTTCCCATTTTCATATTTAGCCACAAATTTTAATTTCTTACCTGCATCTTTCGCTTCTGAAACTAACTTTGAAAAATGCGCTTCCTGCTTTTCCATTTCCTTATAAAAATTTTCGACATCACCTTGCATGCAGCTTTCAGGCATAAAAGAATTATTGCTGATATCATCCATTTCAAGCCTTTCGCCGGTCTCTCTTGCAAGTATCATTATCTTTCGCATTACATCAACACCACCTAAATCAAGGCGCGGATCAGGCTCAGTATAGCCTTCTTTTTGTGCCTGCCTCACTACCTCTGCAAAACTCTTTTCACCAGTGTAATTATTAAAAACAAAATTGAGCGTGCCGCTAAGTACGGCTTCAATCCTGTTTACTTTATCCCCACTGCGTAGCAGGTCATTTAAGGTGCCTATCACCGGCAAACCAGCGCCGACATTGGTTTCAAAGAGAAATAAGGCGTTGTATTCCCTTGAAAGATCTTTCAATTTTTTATAATATTCATAAGAAGACGAGCAGGCAACTTTGTTGCAGGCAACCACAGAAATACTTTTTTCTAAAAAATATGGATACGATTCTGCCACCTGGTTATTTGCCGTAATATCTATGAAAACTGAATTTCGTAGGTTCTTCTTTTTAATCGTACTAATGAGATCACTGATGTGCATAGCATCCGCTTCCTGCAGCAAATCGCTCCAGTTGGAAAGATCCACACCCTCATCATTAAAAAGCATCTTACGGCTATTGGCTATACCGGTTACGCGTACCTGTAAACGCAAATGGTCCTGCAGGTGCCGTTGTTGCTGGGCCAGTTGTGCCAGCAATTTACTTCCTACATTGCCGGTACCACTTATGAATAAATTCACCTGTTTGTAAGTCGTTTCAAAAAATTCTTCGTGTAATACATTGATCGCTTTTTTTACATCATCGGTAGCGATCACTGCAGAAATATTCCTTTCAGAAGAGCCTTGTGCTATAGCCCTTACATTTACACCATTTCGCCCCAACACGCCAAACATTTTTCCGCTGATGCCAGGGTGGCTTTTCATATTATCACCAACCAATGCAATAATGGAAAGATCTTTTTCAACTATTAATTGATCGACTTTTTTTACTTCAATCTCATGTTCAAAGGCATGATCAATTATCTCTTTTGCCCTTGCAGCATTTACTTCATCAATGCCAACACAAATTGAATGCTCTGACGAACTTTGCGTAATAAGAATTACATTGATCCTTTCACCGGATAAAGCTTCAAATAATCTTTTTGAAAAACCCGGGATACCTACCATCCCACTGCCTTCAAGGCTTAGCAAAGCAAGGTTGCCTACACTTGAAATACCTCGTATACTGTTGCCGTTCTTTTGAACTTTGTTATGAATCAACGTGCCGCTGTCGCCAGGAGAGAAAGTATTTTTTATGCTTACCGCAATTCCCTTATTCATCACAGGTTGTATGGTTGGCGGGTAAATCACTTTGGCGCCAAAATGCGATAGCTCCATGGCTTCCTGGTAAGACAATTGTTGAATGATCTTTGCATTGGATACCAATCTTGGATCGGCAGTCATCATGCCAGAAACATCGGTCCATATTTCAACAAGTGTTACATTTAAAGCAGCGCCTATTATAGCGGCTGTATAGTCGGAGCCACCCCTGCCAAGCGTGGTTGTTTTGCCATTTTTATCAGCAGCGATAAACCCTGGAATAACATAAATCCTGCTATCAGCAATGCTAAAAAAATCCTGTATATTTTTA
Organism: Chitinophagales bacterium; assembly: GCA_038199105.1. Lineage (GTDB taxonomy): Bacteria > Bacteroidota > Bacteroidia > Chitinophagales > Chitinophagaceae > Ginsengibacter. Next base: position 4,047 of record JBBPZF010000148.1, read on the forward strand.
TCGGATAAAACAAAATCAACATTTGCTGCGCCAAAACCGGAGTTGGTGATAATAAGATCCCTCGCGTCTTTCCATATATTTTCTATACTTGCAGATTTTAATTTTGCAGAAAATATAAGTGTTGATAAAAGCTCCCCATAACCGATGATTGCATCCATGGTGCGTGGCGATAACTCTTTCAATAAATAGACGCCGTTATGAATATCTTCAATCTCAATGCAACGCTTCTTTACCATACTTAGCACGCCGCTTTGTTTGTCAAGCGGTATCAATTCCCTTACGGTGGCAAGATGGCGCTGCTCTATGGCCTTCAGCTTTTCTTTATAAGCATCGTCGCCGCTTGAAGCAAGAGAGGCAGATTCGATTAAAGAATCGGTAACGCCGCCGAAAGCAGAGAGAACAACAATTATTTTGTCATTCGTTACGAGCGCCTGCTCCATTATAGAAATAACCTTACTTATATTTTGAGAATTTGCTACCGAACTGCCTCCGAATTTTAATACCTGCATAAAAAAGTTTGAAAAAATTTTGAGATTCGTAATGTACAATAAATTTAGTTTGATGAAAGCTGTAAGCCCAAAGATGGTATGTAGAGATTAACCCTTGCGGGTAATAATAGAAGCAGAAGTGGATGCGGGCATCACAGTTATTGGAATAAACGGGTTGATATAATTATTGTTGTTTATCACGATTTGAAAACGAAAATATGCTAATTGATTGTAAAGGGAAAATTTAAACAAATTTTTTAAAGTATTTTCATGCCTCAATTCGGTTGCTGCTTTTTTTTAATTTTTTAATCTTAATCGTTTATGGATAACCAGTCTTCAGGTGGGTTGCAGCATTTTAAAAATTATGTTGGCATAAAATTTCAACTTTATAACAGCCTTTTTACCTCATTGCCGTTTCACCGCATTGAAAAAACGGGAATTCTCTTATCGCTTTTTGTGAACATCTGTGAAGAAGGTTATAAGAAGAAATTAAGCCCCGAAGAAATTATCAACGACTTTTTTGCGAAGCATACATCTTTTGTATTGGAGGCGGAGCAGCTTGACCTTCTTTTTCGCTTCACACAGTTTGTGGAAAGGCAAGTTGTACTATTTGATGCGCTGGAAGATGCTGCCTTTGAATACGTACATGATACCAGTGGTGCAGGCACACTTAAGCAACTGGAACTGGAAGTTCGCCAGAAAAATAAAGAGGATGCGCTGGCAAAGAAGCTGGAAGATTTTTCTGTAGAACTTGTACTCACCGCACATCCGACGCAGTTTTATCCCGGCTCTGTTTTGGGGATTATCAATGATCTCTCAAAATCATTATCAGAAAATAATGCTGCGCAGATAAATATGTATTTGCAACAGTTAGGTAAAACACCTTTTTTCAAAAAAGAAAAACCCACACCTTATGATGAAGCTCTAAGTTTGATATGGTATTTGGAAAATGTTTTTTTTGCAGCCGCCGGAAGAATACTTTCTTTTATGAAAACACAGTTTCCCGATGCGGTTTATGCAGATAATCCAATTTTTAAAATGGGCTTTTGGCCTGGTGGAGACCGCGATGGAAATCCTTTTGTGAATACCGACATCACCTTAAAGGTAGCTGATGCTTTAAGAGGCGGCATTATAAAATGTTATTATTTAGAAATAAGAAGACTAAGGCGGCGCCTTACTTTTAAAGGCGTGGACGTTGCCCTGGCAGAACTGGAAAAACAATTGTATAATAATATTTTTATCCCAGGCAACCGTACCGATATTAAAAAAGGAGATATAATTGATGTTTTAAAAAACATCAGAGAAACACTGATCTACCAACACAACGGACTCTTTCTTTACCTCGTTGATAGTCTTATAAATAAAGTAAATGTTTTCGGGCTGCACTTCGCTTCGCTTGATATAAGGCAGGATAGTTCTATTCATAAAAAAGTTTTCCAGGCTTTGGCGGCTGATGAAAATGTGTTGCCTGCAGACTATATAAATCTAACTGATGAAAAGAAAATCGAATTTCTTACCGGCAATAGCCAAACACTTACAGATAAAGAATATAAAGATGCAACGATAAAAGACACACTTGAAAGTATAAAAGCCATTAAACTAATTCAGGAATACAATGGCGAACAAGGTTGCAACAGGTACATCATAAGCCATAGTAGCAGTGCCCTTAATGTGCTGGAAGTGTATGGCCTTTTTATTTTATGCGGCTGGAAGAAAGACGAAATGAATGTTGACATTGTTCCGCTAATTGAAACCATTGACGACCTAAGAAATGCCGGTGAAATTGTAAAGAGACTTTATACAAATAAAGATTACCGCAAACATTTGAAAAGAAGAAATAACAGGCAAACCATTATGCTTGGCTTTTCTGACGGTACAAAAGATGGCGGTTATTTAATGGGCAACTGGAGTATTTATAAAAGCAAAGAAGATCTTACGACAGTGTCAAAAGAGTTCGGAATTGACGTGGTATTTTTTGATGGCCGTGGCGGCCCGCCTGCAAGAGGTGGTGGCAAAACACATAAGTTTTACGCTTCTATGGGTAAGAACATTGCCAACAAAGAAATCCAGTTAACCATACAAGGCCAAACGGTAAGTTCCAACTTTGGCACTATTGGCGCTGCGCAATACAATATCGAGCAATTGATACATGCCGGCATTTCTAATTCCATTTTCTCTGACAGGCACATAACGTTGGAGAAGGAAGAAGAAGCGTTGCTGCAGGAACTTGCCGATGAAAGTTTTGATGCGTATGTAGCCCTGAAGACGCACCCCGACTTCATGGATTATCTTACACATGTAAGCCCCTTAAAATTTTATAGCGATACGAATATCGGCAGCCGCCCTGCAAAGCGAGGTTCCGGAAAATTTACATTGGAAGACTTGCGGGCGATTCCATTTGTAGGTGCGTGGAGCCAGATGAAGCAAAACGTAACCGGCTATTATGGCGTTGGAACTGCCATGCAGAGATTGGACAAGGAGGGAAAATTTAAGCAGTTACAAGCGTTATATCAAAACTCTATGTTCTTCAAAACGCTTATAGATAATTGCGAGATGGCTATGAAAAAATGTTTCTTCCCATTGACAGAACATCTTTCAAAAGATAAAAAATATGGGGAGATATGGAATATGATTTACCAGGAATACTTAACTACAGAAAAATATCTTTTTAAACTTAGTGGTAAAAATGAATTGATGGCGGACTACACTGTTGAGCAATCATCAATCGGAATGCGGGAAAAAATTGTGTTGCCATTGGTTACCATACAGCAATTTGCTATCACTAAAATTCGCGAGATAGAAAATGGACAAGCAACAAGCACGCTGAAAGAAACTTATGAAAAGCTGGCCATGCGTTGTTCCTTTGGTATTATTAATGCAGGAAGAAATTCTGCCTAACAGTAACGCCAACGCGATTTACCTGTTGCGTTTTTTTAATATAAAATCAGATCCGTTGGAAATCGGATAAATCTTATCCAGTTCCCAACCATTATAGTAAAAGAAGTTAAAGGCAAAGGGTAGGTTATAATTTCCAATAATGAGCAGTGTTCCTTTGTCATCAGTAATCAGTGTTTTCTTTTTTTTGCCCCATCCCTGGCCATAGTCAAACGTAAAGGAATCGCCCCGCCAGCCAAATGTAGCATAGGTGGCAGGCAGACTATCCAGGCGAATACCATTAATGTAACCATAAATATTATAGCCCGTTATGGTTGGCTGTGGGCTTTCATAATTTTGGGAAAATGCAAATGTTGCCTGGAAGCAAAATAAGATGAGTATAATTTTTTTCACAATTGAAGCTTTGATTGAGGCAACAATTTATATAAATTATTGGGCCCTTAATTTTAATAAGCTGTTAATTCTGTCAGTCAAAATAAGCGTAACTGTAGTCCTTTATTTACGTGTCGCGGAGGCTTTGCATTTCCTAAAACAGTCTTGCCGCCATACTTCCACGATTCGTCACGTTCTTTTTGAATAAGCTTTTCAAAATTTTTTTCGCTGTTGTCTGCGATAAAATCTTTTTCCGCTCTTACTGAAATTTCGTGGAGTTTTTTGATTGCTTCCGTTTTTTCGGTGTTGCCTATTTTGGCTTTGTTCACGGCATTTTGCAACTGCGCTATTGTTTCATCATACACCTTTGTTGGTACCGGGAAAGGATGGCCGTCCTTACCACCATGCGCAAACGAAAATCTTGCCGGGTCTTTAAACCTTGATGGCGTGCCATGAATTACTTCACTTACCAACGCGAGCGACTGAATGGTACGGGGCCCCATTCCCTGTAGCAGCAATAATTCTTCAAAGTCCTTTGGTTGTTTCTCGTGTGCAAGCCACAACATGGCGCCCAGTCTTTTTATATCAACATCCTGCAGCGTCACATTATGGTGAGCCGGCATTATAAGTTCCTGCACATGCCTAATCATATATTCCGGTTGCTCAGCAATAACATCGAGTATGCTATGCCGTGATACCCCGGCCTCTGCCGCAGTTAAGTTTAAAATATCTCCCTTATTTATACCGCAAACAGCTGTATGCGGTTCTTCTACAAATGAGGTAAAACTATCGGAGTGCCAATGGTAGCGCCTCGCGGTTTTATCGCTGGCATTCATGCCTTGTTGTACCACTGTCCATTGGCCGGTATCGCTTACGATAAAATTGTGTGTGTACAATTGAAAGCCATCCTGTACAGCTGAATTATCTACCTTAGCGCTTAACTTACTACAACGCACCAGTTCATTCCCGTTAAGACCAGTAGCATCCGCAATCTTTAATAATTCCGCAGGGGTTTCCCTGGAAAACTTTCCTTTTCCACCGCAAATGTAAATGCCAAGTTCTTTCGAATGAGGATTAATAGCACGCTTTAAGGCGCCCATTACAGAAGTAGTAATACCTGATGAATGCCAATCCATCCCCATTACAGCACCAAGACTTTGAAACCAAAATGGATCGCTTAACCTCCGCAATATTTCTGTTTTTCCATAATCAGTAATAATAGTTTCCATGACAGCAAAACCTAATTTAGCCATGCGCTCAGCAAGCCATTTTGGTACGTATCCATAGTGAAGGGGAAGGTCAGCGGAACCAGATCTTTTCATTCGATAAAATTACGAAATATGCAGATTTGAACTTTCTATTCTCCGGCTCATTTATTTCCGGCATCAGCTCAATCTATATTTTAATGATGCGAGCAAAGAAGAAATTTAGACAGCGCTTCAACATGAAACTGATAATGCATTTTCCAGTGGTCTTCTAAAAAAAATTTGAATAACTCATGAAAAAAGAATTTTTCTTCATTATACTTCAACTAATAATTTTCTCATCCGGCTATACGTAAGGTGTTGGTATTGGTACCACCACTCCACATTCAAGCGCCATTCTCGATATATAGAGCAACAATAAAGGCGTACTACTTCCACGTACATCAACAACTTCACGCAACGCTATTGCAAATCCTGCCAATGGATTATTGTTATACGATACAACCACATCCGGATTTTTGTTTCATAACGGTAACGTATGGACGCAATTATCATCTTTTGGCAGCGGATGGAGTTTAACAGGAAATGCAGGCATAAGCCCTGCTATAAATTTTATCGGAACAACCGATAACCAGCCTTTGTGATTTAGAATAAATAATGTTTGGGCCGGAGAAATTCAGAAATGCTCTTTTTGCTAGTACTACCGGAAACCAGAATACTGCATTAGGAAGAGACGCTGTGTTAACAAATACCACGACGTGCCCGACGAAGTCTTATTTGTTAGCGGTAGGTTATTCTTTGGTTGATTTAAAAAAGCGCTTTATTTTCTTACCATGTACAAGCAACTTTAAACTGTTTCTTTTCATAGAAATATGTGGGCGGTTTCTTTGATGGTCACCTAAGCCTAATTTATAGCTGGCTATAATGTTTGCGTAAGATAATATGCCAATAATGTGTTGCGTTTCATTTGACAATACAGGAAGCACATCTATATTTTCATTGGCCATAATTTCAATAGCTGTTCGCAGGCTGTTATTGTTTTCAACAGATATGTGTTTCTGTTTAATAAGGGCTTCCAGTTTTGTTGCAGGCGAATTGATTTTATTATATAATTGAGAAGAACTGATGATACCCATGTACTCCCGTTCTGTATTTGAAACTATAAAATAATTGCTTTTATAATCAGGCTCTTCTTCCAGTGAGTCAATCGTTTCTTCAATGCTGTTATCGGCACTTAATATCAACCCGCTATTGTCCATTACCTGTTCTACATTAATTTTCTCTAAAATATCCGGTTCATAAGAATCTGGTGTTTTCACACCTCTTCGGGCTATTTTCTCCGTCATAATTGTATTTTCCATTAGGAAAAATGAAACAAAATAGGAAGCACTACAAGTGGCCAGCAAAGGTAATAGCGCATTTGCCTGTCCAGTAGTTTCCAATGCAAAAATGATGGACGTAATAAATGCCCTTGATGCACCTGCAAACATAGCCGCCATACCTACTAAAGCAGCTAAGGGAATTGTTACACCGGATGATGGAAATAGATATAAAACAAAGCTACCCAGGATAGCACCTGTTGCTCCGCCAATGGTAAGTAATGGTGCTAATGTGCCACCTGATGTACCACTGCCCAATGCAATGGCCCACGAAACAAACTTTAAAATACAAAGAGATACAACCACTTGAAAAGTGAGGCTTCCGGAAAGTATGTCCGTGATATTACTGTAGCCGACCCCCAAAGTTTTAGGTGCAAAATAACCGATAACTCCTACCACAATTCCACCTATCGCCGGCCACCACATCCAATGTATCGGAAGTTTTTCAAAGCCATCTTCAATTAGGTAAACGATTTTTGTTATGCCAATAGATAATAACCCTATAATGATACCCATTACACTATATGCAAGCACAGCGGTATTACTTGCTGTCGTTATAATAGTGCCGATTTCAAAAACAGGTCTTTGCCCAAATAACAGATGATGACCTGCGGCACCAGTTATACAAGCTAATGCAACGGGTATAATAGAACGGGGAGAAAATTCAAAAAGTAATAATTCGATTGCCAGGAATATAGAAGCGATAGGGCTGCCGAAGATTGCAGACATACCGGCAGAGGCGCCGGCTGCCAATAAAATTTTTCGTTCGTTATTTGATATTTTTAATAGCTGTCCAAGTGTAGAGCCCAATGCGCCACCTGTAGCAATAATTGGCCCCTCCGCACCAAAAGGTCCGCCAGTCCCAATTGAAATAGCAGACGAAATTGGTTTCAGATAAGTAATGGTAGGTTTAATTTTACTTTGATTAGTAAGTATCTGTTCCATGGCTTCGGGAATGCCATGTCCCTGAATTGCTTTTGAGCCATAGAGTGCCATTAAGCCTACAACAATACCACCCACAACCGGAATAAGGATTACCCAAAGACCCAAAGAATTTCCCACGGGGCTTGCATCTTCAATAGAAAATTTTCCATGAAAAGAGATATTAGTGATAAGGCTGATTAAATGAACCAACAGCTTGGCGATAAAGCTAATTGCAACAGCAACCAAAACAGCGAGTAATGATATAACTAAGAGTCTTTTTTTATCGTCTGTGGGTGTAACTATTCAGTACCCTCAAAAATACGTTGATTTTTCATTTTCAAAATAATCAGGTGGGTTATTCACATTAATTATAGGCTTTTTAAAAAATCTGTTTTTTGTGCACATTTTTAGG
>JBBPZF010000149.1:0-3216 GCA_038199105.1 Chitinophagales bacterium
ATTTAAGCCAACATAAAAAAATGGAATGGCAATATCAACAGGCACATAACGGAAACATTGCCTTAACTGCTGAAATAGATATTTCCAAAACAAAAGAATTTGTATTGGCGCTTAGTTTTGGAACAAAAGAACAGGATGCCGGAAACCGTGCATGGGCAAGCCTTATGGACGGGTTTGATACACTGAAAGAAAGATATATTGATGAATGGAATCAGTTTCAAAAAAAATTAAGAAGTGTAAAAACCGATAAGAATTCAATAGGTAAAAATTTCAGGGCAAGCGCAGGCGTCTTGAATTTGCATGTATCAAAAAAATTTCCGGGGGCAGTGGTAGCAAGCCTTTCCATTCCGTGGGGAGAAACAAAAGGTGATAAAGATATTGGCGGTTATCATTTGGTATGGCCAAGAGATTTAGTGGAAAGCGCCGGCGGCTTCCTCGCATTAAAATCAAAAGACGAAGTAATTGCAATTTTAAATTACTTAATGTCCACACAGCAGGATGATGGTATGTGGAGCCAGAATATGTGGCTGGAAGGAATTCCCTGCTGGAGCGGTATTCAAATGGATGAAGTGGCGCTGCCCATATCGCTCATTGACAAATGTTATCATAATAACACACTGGATGAACCAAGATTGAAAAGATATTGGCCCGGAATTAAAAAAGCTATTTCATTTATAATTATTAACGGACCTTCCACGCAGCAAGACCGCTGGGAAGAAGAATCGGGATTAACCGCTTTTACATTGGCTGCAGAAATTAACGGGTTATTAAGCGCCGCACATCTTGCCGAAATAAATAACGAGTCGGAGATGGCGGACTATTGCCGGGAAACTGCCGATTTCTGGAACGAACAAATAGAAAACTGGACTTACGTTACCGATACGCCTTTATCCAAAGAGTCAGGAGTAGAAGGGTATTATATGCGAATCAATCCATACCATCAGCCAGCAGAAGAAGTAAAAAATAATTTTATTTATATAAAAAACCGCACCCATGAAAATGGTAAAATGCATTTGTGGGAATTGATTTGCGTGGATGCTTTGGCGTTAGTACGCTTTGGTTTACGCTCCGCTGATGATCCTAAAATCCTGAATACGATTAAAGTAATTGATGCTAAGCTAAAAGTAGATACGCCAAACGGGCCTTGCTGGCACAGGTATGCAAACGATGGCTATGGAGAAGATAAAGATGGAAATGCCTATTCAGGCAATGGTCTGGGAATCGGCAGGGCATGGCCATTATTAACCGGCGAGAGAGCCCATTATGAAATCGCCGTGGGAAATATAAAGGGCGCTAAAGAATTATTAAAAGCAATGGATGCATTTTCCAATAACGGGCTTCTTTCTGAGCAGATTTGGGATACAAACGATATTCCGGAAAGAGGTTTATTTTTTGGGAAACATTCCGGCTCTGCCATGCCGTTAGTGTGGGCACATTCAGAATACTTAAAATTATGCAGCTCGATAAAAGAGAAGAAGATATTTGATATGTCTTTGCATGCCCAGGACCGTTACATTAAAAATAAAGCAATATCACAATATATGATCTGGCGGTTTAACTGGCCATGCACTGTTATCTCATCAAAAAGAATATTGCGTATCGAAGTGTTGGCATCTGCCACCATCCATTGGACTTATGATAATTGGAAAACCAAAAATGATACAGGTACAAAGGACACTAAACTCGGCATGCATATAGCCGATATTGTTTTCCCTAATGAAAAGGCTGGAGAAATAAAATTTACTTTTTTTTGGAAAGATGCCGGGCATTGGGAGGGTAAAGATTTTGTGGTGAAGATTAATAAAGGTTAATGGATGATAAGGATAGCAGGAACCCGAACGACGCCGTTGGTGTACCCACCAACCGCAACATTTTAAACAATTTTAATCACTAAAATAGCAGATGATGGAAACAATTATTTCTAACCCCATAAAAGTAAACAGTGTAAAAAAAATCTTAAAATATACCTTCGGGCTTCTCCCAATAATTACGGGGATTGATAAATATTTTGACCTGCTTACCAACTGGGAAAAATATTTAAAACCTGTGGAATCATTCATCCCATTTTCGCCACATACTTTTATGATGATCGTTGGCGTGATAGAGATTATTGCCGGCATCCTGGTATTTTCCATTACACGCGTAGGTGCTTACATTGTGGCGCTGTGGCTGCTTTGCATCGTTATTGTTTTGATATTGGGAATGGATTACGATATAGCCGCAAGGGATTTAGTGTTATCAATAAGCGCTTTTTGTTTGGGAGAATTATATTCTTTTAAGCACAAAGAACATAAAGAAAAAAGGTTTTAGTATGAGATTAAAAGTGGCCGGGGGAAACACCGGCCACGGCTGAACGCCCGCGGTTGGTGTCCTCACCAACCGCAATATTGAAAAACGGTTTTATAATAAGATGGGTTTTCTTTTCAGCAAGAAAATATTGAAGTAAAGATTTGATAAAAGCATAAAAAAAATCACATGGTTGATACAGCCATAAATTTGCAAAATAATATCCCTCCGGCATGGAGCTACAATCCTTCCGCGTGGCCGCAAAGGATACCATTATTAATTATCGCCGGTTGCGGTTTTCTCATTGCTTTGTATTTAGGATTATACCAGCTAAATGTTTTTTCAAATGTATGGGAACCCTTCTTTGGCGGTGGCACCAATAAAGTTTTAACCTCTTCCGTATCGCGGTCGCTTCCAATTCCGGATGGGATACTGGGCGCTTTAGGCTACCTCATGGATTTGGTAACCGGCGTTATCGGAAAAGAAAAAAGATGGAAAACAAAACCCTGGATCGTTATCATATTTGGTTTTGCTGTTGGCCCGCTTGGGATGGTAAGCATTTTGCTGGTAATTGTTCAGCCGGTATTATTACAAACATGGTGCACGCTATGCCTTGCTTCCGCTTTGATTTCTATTCTTATGATAAGCCCGGCAATGGATGAATTACTGGCAAGCCTGCAATATTTGCAAAGAGTAAAAAAAAGCGGAAAGTCAATGTGGAAAGCATTTTGGGGCGATAGGAAAATTTCAAACACTATCAACTAAAAAAATAATTTTATGTGGGCGCAAATGGTAAATGCATTAATTGGGTTGATAATAATGGTGTCGCCGAGCGTACTTGGGTTTACCAAAACAGAGGCAGACAACAACCACATTGTGGGCCCGTTGATATTCGCGTTTGCTATCATTTCTCTTTGGGAATGTAACCGC
>JBBPZF010000150.1:0-4385 GCA_038199105.1 Chitinophagales bacterium
GAACAAAAAGGATTTAAAACAAATGTGATCATTGAAATTTAAAAAGGAAGAGTTGATGACTGAGAAAATAAATGGTACAGGTTTAATAATAGTAAAATTCCAGATGAGTGGGAAGTTGCCGAATTTAGCGAGTTTGCAGAACTTGAAAAAGGTAAATATGTCCCAGTTAAAAATGAAAATATAAAATGTTTGGAACTTGAACATTTTGAACAAGGTTCAGGAAGGATTTCTGGATGGATAGATTCGTCAATACAAAAAAGTACAAAGAACAAATTTAAAAAAGGGCAAGTTCTTTTTGGTAAATTAAGACCTTATCTCCAAAAATATTGGCTGACTGAATTTGATGGTGTATGTTCAAGTGAGGTTTGGGTGTTGAAATCAAAAGGTCAAAAGTGCCGTAATGAATTTTTATTCCGGTTAATTCAAACAAATCGATTTATTCAGGTTGCAAACGTTCATCTGGTTCAAAAATGCCAAGAGCAGATTGGAATTATGTCTCCTCATTCCCTTTTCTTATTCCTTCGCTTCCTGAACAAAAAGCCATTGCCCAATTACTTTCCACATGGGATGATGCTATTACAAAAACGCAATCACTCATTGCTCAAAAAGAAGAACGCAAAAAATGGTTGAGGCAAAATTTACTTACAGGGAACAAAAGGTTGAAGGGGTTTTGCGACAAATGGAAAGAGAAACACATGAAAGACCTGTTTAAAGAAATAACTGAAACAAATGACGGTGGTAATAGCCATTCGATTATGACAATATCTTCGAAGCGAGGCTTAGTTTCACAAGAAGATAAATTTGATAAAATAATTGCAGGTGATAGTTTGAAGAAGTATACTTTAATTAAGAAGAATGATTTCGCGTATAATAAAGGAAATTCCAAGACCTTTCAAACGGGTTGTGTTTATCAACTTGAAAATAAAGAAAGTGCTTTGGTCCCTTTTGTTTACATATGTTTTCGCCCTACAGATAAAGTCTGCTCAACTTTTTACAAGCAATGGTTTAGCGCTCATGGTTTAGATAGGCAATTGAAAAAGATTATTAACTCTGGTGCCAGAGGCGACGGTTTGTTGAATGTAAATACAGTCGATTTTTTTAATTTGAAAGTAATTTTTCCCTCAATTGGAGAACAAATTTTAATTGCAGAATTGCTGCAAGATTCAGACGCCGAAATTCAATTACTAAAAAATAAAATGGAAAAACTAAAAGAGCAGAAAAAGGGATTGATGCAGGTGTTATTGACTGGGAAGAAAAGATTAAAAATAAAATAATCGGCCATTTTTCTGACTTCAGAAAATGGTTTTAATTTATAAATAATGAACGGTTACAATCCGAATATACATCATCGCAAATCAATCCGCTTAAAAGGATACGATTATTCGCAGGTAGGATTGTATTTTATTACCATTTGTACACAGGATAGAAAATGTTTATTTGGAAAAATTGAAAATGTAGAAATGGTTTTGATTGATGCAGGAATGATTGCCAATGGTGAATGGGTAAAATTGCAGGAACGATTTACAAATTTTGAATTGGATGTTTTTCAAATAATGCCCAACCACATACATGGAATTATTTTGTTGACCGAAACCAACGTAGGGGCAGGGTTTACCCCTGCCCGTAATGACAATGCAATTGGCGATGCCAGGGCAACCGGTAATAATAGGGCAACCGCAAGGGTTGCCCCTACCATTGGCGATATTATTGGCGCATACAAATCATTGGTCGCAAATGAATGTTTGCAACAATTTAAATTAAATCAACAAAATGAAATGATGGGAAAATAATGGAAACGCAATTACCATGAACACATCATTCGTGATGATCAATCCTATCAACGCATTTCGGAATATATTATAAACAATCCTAAAAATTGGAAACAAGATAAATTCTATAATTAAAGGTTGAAAGCAAATATTAAATTGGACACACCGTCATTCAAAGAAGACCATATCAGCCAAATACCAGCTTTGCAGATGCTGCAAAAGTTGGGCTACACATATCTGAGTCCAACCGAAGCCGAAAAACTTCGGGGAAGTAAAACAAGCAATGTTTTGCTCGATGATATTTTGCGTACACAACTAAAAGAAATCAATTCAGAAAAAGGATTAGTAGCACCAGGACCACCTACATAAGTGGCGCCAATATTGAAAACGGCATTCGTGCCTTAAAAGAATTGCCGGTGAATGAAGGTTATATCGCCGCCAGCGAAGCAGTTTACAATCTTATCACGCTGCGTAAAGCCTTTGAGCAAAGTTTCGATGGTGATAAAAAAAGCATTACCCTTCAATACATTGATTGGAGACCAGGGACTTTTCTTACCAACAATGTATTTCATGTAACCGAAGAATATGGCGTCATCCGCAGCGCCAGCAAAGAGCATTACCGGCCAGACCTGGTATTGTTTGTGAATGGAATTCCCTTATGCGTAATTGAATGTAAGCGGCCGGATATGAAAGACCCATTGAAACAGGCCATCAGTCAGCATCTTCGCAACCAGCAGGAAGATGGTATTCGCGGACTTTATGTATATTCCCAGGTTTTACTTTCGCTGAGCTGTAACAAAGCATTGTATGCAACTAACGGCACCCCTGAAAAATTTTGGGCACATTGGGAAGAAAAATTTCTGACTGATGACGAAGAAAAAAAATACCGTAACGACTTACAGTCTTTAAAAAATCAACCTTTATCCGTTGCGCAAAAGGACAAATTATTTTCGGACCGATTCAAATATGTAAGAACATATTTTGATGCATTAGAAACCGAAAACATATTACCTACAATACAAGATGAATATCTGTATGGAATATGTCGCCCGGAAAGGCTGATGGACTTTATCTTCAACTTCATTCTCTTTGATAATGGCGAAAAAAAGATAGCCAGATACCAACAGTACTTCGCCATTAAAAAATCTATGCAGCGAATCATTCAGTTTGAAGATGGAAGGCGCCAGGGTGGTGTAATTTGGCATACGCAGGGAAGCTGCAAATCATTAACTATGGTAATGCTGGCGCAGGCAATTGCCATGGAACCAGGTATTAAAACCCGAAGATAGTACTCGTTACTGATAGAACTGATCTTGATAACCAAATAACAGGCACATTTCGAAAATGCGGAAGGTTTGTTGAGAACGCCGCCACAGGACAAAGATTGGTTGAATTGCTGGAAAGTAAAAGTGATGCCGTCGTTACCACCATTATCGCTCTTGTTCTTCGCGAAATGCCCACACGCTGGGGCAGTTGTACACCAAAGGGAAAACTAATATTAAACCCTGAATTAATTAAAGCGCCGAGAGGCTGCATTGAATATGTAATCATTCATGAACTTTGCCATTTAATTCATCACGACCACACCCAAAAATTTCTTGATCTGCAAAACAGGGAAATGCCTGATTGGGAGAAATGGAAAATGAAATTGGAAAGGTTATTGGCTTGAGAAAATGTTCAAGTATCAATTCTTTTACGATAGAGTTAAGTCTCTTCGCAGAACGTCGCACATGTCATTTTTGTTTCGGTTTAGCCTCTTGAGATTAGAGCCTGAGACGTGTAATTTACTTGTAATCAATTGCCAATTTCAAAGCTCTAAAAATGACATTATTTCAAGGGATACTGAATCTACCAATTCATGAAAATTGTCAGTAAGTTTGTAAGTAGTACAATAATAAAGCCTTATAAATCAAAGTTTATAAGGCTTTATTGTGCCCGGAACAGGAATCCAACCTGCACATCCTTGCGAACGGCAGATTTTGAGTCTGCTGCGTCTACCAATTCCGCCATCCGGGCGGTTCCGATAATTTACCGGAAGGGAGCTACTAAAAAATGCCCCGTTTTACCGAGGCAGTGATCCGGCTGGGACTCGAACCCAGGGCCCTCCCGATAAAAAATAGGGATGCTCTACCGTCCTTCGATTAACTTTTGAATGTATTTAGATGACTTCATCTTTTTAATTTGCATCTCTCTTTTTTTCGCTTCTGGAAGTGTGTCAAAATATTCCTGGTATTTTAGAACCCATGGAGTGCCAGTCGAAGTAAATTTTGAATGACCAATGTTGTGCTCATAGAATCTTCTTTCCATATCAGTGCAAGCTCCGATATAATATTTCTTCAATTTTTCAGAGTATAAAATGTACATACATGCCATAAATGCAAAAGCCTCAAATCTCATTGAGGCTTTGTGATCCGGCTGGGACTCGAACCCAGGACCCTCCCGATAAAAAATCGGGATGCTCTACCTCTTGTGATAAATAAAAATGCCCCATTCGTTGAGGCATTTTTTGTGATCCGGCTGGGACTCGAACCCAGGACCCATACATTAAAAGTGTATTGCTCTACCAACTGAGCTACCGAATCAGACATTTCATTCTTAACCCGAACTTACTGAAGC
>JBBPZF010000151.1:0-8389 GCA_038199105.1 Chitinophagales bacterium
GTGCTCTTTTAATAATTGAAAATCTCTATGATAGCCGGAGGGAAGATTAGCGCACATCAACATGATCTCGTTTGGCAGCGCCTGCAGGCGATTGCAATGCCCCCTTATCAGCTCAAACACATCCGTGTTTTTTTTATGCGGCATAATACTGCTGCCAGTTGTAAGTTCATCAGGAAAAGAAATGAAATCAAAATTCTGGTTAAGATACAAACAGGCATCCATGCTTAAGCGGCCAAGGGTTGCTGCAAAGTTGGCCAACGATTGGGCAACAATACGTTCCGTTTTCCCACGTCCCATTTGAGCATATACTACATTATAATTCAGGTCTTCAAAGCCAAGCAGTTCTGTTGTCATTGTCCTGTTTATGGGAAATGAAGAGCCAAAGCCGGCTGCGGAGCCTAACGGGTTTTTATTTACTATTTGCCAGGATGCGTTTAGTGAGATCATATCATCAACAAGGCCTTCAGCATAAGCGCCAAACCAAAGCCCGAATGACGAAGGCATGGCAAGTTGCAAATGCGTATAGCCTGGCATCAGGTAATCTTTATATTTTTCACTTTGATTTATAAGAAGGTCGAATAAATTTTTGACTTCCTGCACGAGTCGTTCAATTTCATAACGCATGTAAAGCTTCATATCCAGTAGTACCTGGTCGTTACGCGAACGTGCGCTGTGAATTTTTTTCCCGGTGTCTCCATATTTTTTTGTCAAAAGAAATTCTACCTGCGAATGCACATCTTCTATTCCTTCATCAAGGATAAAAGTTCCATTCTGTGTAGCCTTGTAAATTTCTTTTAAGCCCTCATGCAATTCTTTTAAATCGTTACTGGTAAGCAAATTAATTGACTGCAACATTTTGATGTGTGCTATAGAACCTAATACATCAAATGGAGCAAGATAAATATCAAGCTCACGGTCTTTACCAACGGTGAAAGTTTCTACTTCTTTTGTAGCCGGTGTATTTTTTTGCCAGAGTTTCATTTAATTTTTTATTACATTAATTTTTTAAAGATGAATTACACCAATGGACAAGACACAAAAAACCAATATATTCTAAGGGGAACCAATTGCTATTTTCAAACCACCATTAAATCTACCGTAAACTCATCATGCAGCGGCTACAATAGGGAATTGTAATAAACATCATTGGATGTAATTAAATATCCGCATTTCTACCCCAACATAATTCCCCGTTACTTATAGCGAATTTCTTAAATGCTGCTGTTGTGTTGTATTTTTTGTAGTCACGTTTAAGCGTATTAAAAAAAGGACGAAAGTCTATAACCATGTTTTCAGCATTATTAAAAAAAACCTTTAGTACAAAAGGTTCCAGTGGAATTGCGTCCGATATTTTTAAAGCTTCTTTCTTATCACTTCTGCTTTTACCGATTGATTGTAATACATTATTTAGTCCCATTTTTCTCTAATTTATTTTTCATAGTCTCTTAATCTTTGGCGCTTTTATTTTTGTAGAGTTGGTATGGTAAATAATAAATACTTGCACATACAGTTGAGCCACAAATCAGACTAAATGAAGTTGCGCTAACCTTATTTAATACTCAGAATTAACATAATTAAAAATACCACTTTTAAGCAGACATTCATCAATAGTACCAGTGCCTGCTTAGTATCGGCCATTATTTAAACAGCGCATCCATTGTTATTTCATTCTGAATTAGCCCAGGATAATTATCGCTGTTTTTTGTACCATAAGTGGTGATCATTGTCAGGAATAAAGTTTTGCGGGTCTGAGTATTATCCTGGAAAACCTTAATCTTATTTTGCAATTCGTTCGCATAGCTTTTAGTAATCGCAAAACCAGTGATAGAAAATTTTATTTCACAAACATTGATACATAAGTCCTGCCTGTCAATTAATAAATCTATTTGGGCGCCACGTTCTTCCTTCTGTGGTTTGTAGTGCCAGACGGATGTTTCTGTATAAACACTTTTGATTCCGAGTGCTCTTTTTAATTGAGATTCATGTTTCATGCAGATACTTTCAAAAGCAGTTCCGCACCAGCTTTTCCATGAAGCTTCGCGGGAAAATCTTGTCCAGGCATCCTTTCCTTTCGTTTTATTATTTTCTAAAAATTTTATATAGAAGAGAGAATACTCATCGGAAAGTTTATATATGCTGTCTTTTACGTTTCTGTCAAAGGGGATATAAGGTGTTATAAAACCCGATTCTGAAAGCTCTTCCAATAATTGTGTTGTTCCACCACCGGAAGTTAATTTACAGGCTTTGATAATTTCACCTCTTGTAAGGCCCTTCCCTTTTTTTGCCAGGGCTTTTATCACATCCACATGGTGGCTTGCATCATTAAATAAAGATTGGTAAAGATTATTGAATTCATTCTGTAGCAAGCCGTCTTTAGTAAAGCATATTCTATCAATAGCTTGTGTGGCACTTTCTCCTTTGCTCACCTCTTTGAGATATTGAGGAATGCCACCCATTACCATATACAGTTGCAATACCTGGTATTTATCGAGATTTATCTTCCTGCTTTTTAGGTACGCTTCTGCTTCACCAACAGTAAAAGGTAAAAGCCTTATCCGTTTGGTTACGCGGTTATGTAACCCTCCCCGGTTATTGATAATTTTTTGTATCATCCATGCAGCCGCGGAACCACATATAACCACTATTAAATTTTTTTGCCGCGATGCCCATGTATTCCAGAAGTTTTCAAACGCAGGCAAAAACCCTGAACGCGGTGTATTAACCCACGGAAACTCATCAAAAAATATAACGGACCTTTCGGCTTTTACTATTGGTTTGAGATATTGTGTTAATAGATTAAACGCCTGCATCCAACTACCTGGTTGAGCCAATGGTAAACTTCCTGATGCAGCAGATAGCGCTCCAATGAAATTTTCCAATTGCTGTGCGAGAGTGGAATTGTGTACTCCGGAAAATTCAAAGGCCAGTTGCTTTTCAAAAAAATTTCTAATAAGAAAAGTTTTTCCAACTCTACGGCGACCATAAACAGCTACCAGCTCTGCCTCTCCTGAAGATTCGATATTGGATAATAGTATTATTTCATCTTCCCTGCCTATTATTTCATCCACCGGATTAAATTTATATTTCGCCAAAAGTATAATATTTCTACCAGTTTTGGCGAAATATGAAAACTTATACTTCGCCAAATGTGTGTTTTAATCTACGGTTTTGGCGAAATATAATTACCTTACCCATTGATAATTTTAAGATCAATCAGTTCTTTCAATCAACAGAACTATGCTAAACCCGCAAAATAATTTGTTGTAAATTCTCCAGCAACTGCATATACTTTTCTATCCCATCTTTTACTTCATCAACAAAAATATATTCGTCTGCACTATGACTGCGGGCGGAATCGCCGGGACCTATCTTTAATGTTGGAAAAGGCATTAATGCTTTATCGGAGCATGTGGGCGAGCCATAAGATGCAAGCCCAAGTTTATTCCCCGACGTAACCAGTGGATGATTTGCTTCAATAAATGAAGGCCGTAACCTTGTACTTCTCGGCTTTACGTCCGCCGTTATATTTTGCCTGATGCACATCAACACTTCTTCAAAAGTATATAATTCATTTACTCTGATATCAACGATGAAGCTACATTCGGAAGGTACAATATTATGTGTCTTGTTAAAAGTTTCTATGGAAGTAACTGCTATATGAATGGGCCCAAGAAGCGGGGAAACTTTTTCAAATGAATAACTACTTAACCACTCAATATCTTTCATAGCAATATAAATAGCATTCACTCCTTCGTTGCGTGCTGCGTGGCCGGCAATACCTTTTGCCATACAATCTAAAACAAACAACCCTTTTTCTGCCACCGCCATTTTCATAAGTGTCGGTTCGCCCACAATTCCGCAATCAATTGCAGGAAGAAAAGGCAGCAGGTACTCGACACCGTTATGACCGGATATTTCTTCTTCTGCCGTTGCCGCAATTATTAAATTGAACGGAAGATGTTGAACAGAATAAAAATGAACGAATATTGAAATCAATGATACAAGCGGGCCTCCTGCATCATTGCTACCGAGGCCATACAACTTGCCATTTTTCTCAAGCGGCACAAATGGGTCAAGCGTGTAGCTTTTATTGGGCTTCACCGTGTCATGATGAGAGTTTAGCAAAATCGTAAACTTATTCTTATCAAAATATTTATTTATAGCCCAAACATTATTAAGTGTGCGGTTTGCAATGATGTTCCTTTCTTGTAGAAATGCCCCTATTACATCTGCTGTTTTATTTTCTTCTTTACTGAATGAAGGAGTGGCGATTAACTGCTTTAGCAAAGCAATGGCATCCGAAAATATTTTATCAGGAATTTGAGAGAATCCTTCATTGTCTTCGTTATGTTTTTCAATATTATTACTATCGTTATTCATCCTGATATTTTTGTTCCATTTTCGCCGTTTACCAATTGAAGCAGGTTACTTGAATTTCCAATTATAATTTCGGCTACGCCATTATTTGCGGCAAATAAAGCATTATCAATTTTTGGTAATATTCCTGCATACAATTTTTTTTCGTCCCTTAGCTTTTTGTAAAGCTTGCTATCCATGTTTTCTATTACAGAATCTTCATCATTTACATTTTCCAGTATTCCATTTTTTTCAAAACAGTAAATCAATTTCACCTCGTAATATTTTGCAAGGGCTATTGAAAGAACTGCCGACATGGTGTCTGCATTGGTGTTTAAAATATGTCCATTGCTATCGTGCGTAAGCGGCGCAAGCACCGGCACCAGACCGTTATCCAAAAATATTTGCTAGGTAGCCGGATTAATATCTCCTGCATCTATATCACCAACCCAGCCATAATCAATTTCTTTTACGGGCCTCTTTGTTGCAGGAAGTGCATTGGCGTCAGCCCCGGTAAGGCCAATGGCTTCACAATGCAATGCCTGCAACGCTGCAACAATTTTTTTATTTACCAGCCCTCCATATACCATTGTTACGAGGCTAATTGTTTCACCATCTGTTATCCTCCTGCCATCAATATATTTGGATTGTATTCCTAATTTATCTCCAATCGAAGTTGCTATTTTTCCGCCGCCATGTACAAGTATTTTCTTACCGGCAATTGTTGAGAAATCTTTTAAAAAAGAAGCAAGCGCTTTATCATCATCGATTACGTTTCCCCCAATTTTAATAATATATAAAGTTTCCTTTACGGTAGCAACACTAAGATTTTTCTCTTGCCTTAATTCCTGTTCACTCATTTCATACCCGTTAATATATTCGCTAATACTGCCTGTGCAGCCCACACCCTGTTCCCTGCTTCTTCGGTAATGATGCTGTTTGAGCCATCCAACACTTCATCGCTTATTTCCACGTTTCTACGTACGGGAAGGCAATGCATTATTTTCGCATTATTGGTTGGTATCAATTTTTTATTTGTCAACATCCAATCGCTTTTGTTCTCTTCCAATTTCCCATAATCTTTGTAACTGCTCCAGTTTTTCACGTAAACAAAATCAGCATCTCGTAATGCTTCTGCCTGGTCGTTAGTAATCATTGTTCCATTGGTAAAACGTTCATCTAATTCAAATCCGGGGGGATTAGCAATGACGAATTCACACGCATCCCAGGCATTGATCCATTCACAAAAACTATTGGCAACGCATTGAGGTAATGGCTTTACGTGTGGAGCCCAGGTTAATACAACTTTTGATTTTCTTTTGTTTGCAACAGGAAGATGATCTGTAATAGTGATAATGTCTGTCAGGCTTTGCAAAGGATGCACTGTAGCGCTTTCCAGGCTTACCACCGGAATGCCTGCATACTTTACAAATTGATTCATCACATTTTCATTGTAATCTTCTTCCTTGCTTTTAAGTGAAGGAAAAGTCCGCACGCCCAACACATCAAAGTAACGGCCAAGGATAGGTGCAGCATCTTTAATATGCTCAACTGTGGTTCCATTCATTATGGCACCTTCTTCGAACTCCAGCAACCAGCCATCCTGGGAAACATTAAATACCACGGCTTCCATCCCAAGATTTTGTGCCGCAATTTGCGTGCTCAAGCGTGTACGCAGGCTCGGATTTAAAAATACAAGGCCAATACGTTTCCCTTTTCCAAGCTCGTTTTTTGAAAAAGGATTTTTTTTGAATTCAATGGCTGACCTTACGAGGTTTTCAATATTTCCGGCATCTTTTACGGAAAGGAAATTTTTCAAATCGCGTTTACTTAAATTGTAAATGTATAATTGCTGTAAAAGTATAGTTATTCAAAACAAATTATGAAACTACCGCATTAACCTCCCGCAGAGAAAGTGCAGAAACTTCACCACGCAAGGCATCAAGGAATTTATCAGCGTCACTTTTAGATAAGGCAAGCGAAGGCAAAAGCCTTATCACATTCGGCTTTGCCTCACCGGTAAATATTTTATGTTTTGATAAAAGAATTTTTTTCAAGTCTTTCAACTCCGCAGGCACATCAAAGCCAATCATCAAACCTCTGCCACGCACGTTTTGCAATTGATCAATTTTTTTTATCTCGTCCATTAAATAATCTCCTATTTCTATGGCATTTTCAACCAGGCCTTCTTTTTCAATCACCTCCAATACAGCAAGTGCAGCAGCGCAGGCCAAGTGGTTGCCGCCAAAAGTGGTTCCTAACAAAAAATATTTAGGTTGAATATGCGGCGCAATAGAAATGCCGGCAACAGGAAATCCATTGCCCATTCCTTTCGCCATTGTATAAATATCAGCATTGACATTTGCATAATCATGGGAATAAAATTTGCCACTTCTTCCATATCCGCATTGCACAGAGTCGGCAATAAATACAGCGCCATATTTATCGCAAAGCTCCCGAATGAGTTGCAGGAACTTTTCCGAGGCAATATTAATTCCGCCAACACCCTGTATGCCTTCAACAATTATGGCACATACTTCATCTCCATTTTCTTTGAAATAAGTTTCCAAAGCTTCTTCATCATTAAATGGAAGGAATGTCACATTATCAGTCTCATTTACGGGAGCAACTATTGAAGGATTATCAGTTGCGGCTACTGCAAGAGAAGTGCGCCCATGAAATGCCTTTGTAAAAGAAATTATTTTTTTACGCCCATTAAAAAATGAAGCGAGCTTCAATGCATTTTCATTTGCTTCCGCACCTGAATTGCAAAGAAATAACTGGTAATCATTTTTACCCGAAACCTTTCCCAGTTTTTCAGCAAGTTGTTGTTGAAGCGGAATTTTTATAGAGTTAGAATAGAAGGCAATTTTTTCCAGCTGCTCTTCTATTCTTTTTACCCAATGTGGATGTGTATGACCGATGCTTATCACGGCGTGGCCACCATACATGTCAAGGTACTTATCACCTTTATCATCCCAAACATAAGAGCCGGCTGCTTTTACAATGTTGACATTGTTTAGAGGATATACATCAAAGAGTTTCATAAAAAGGTTTAGGGTTGAAGGTAAAAGGTTTAGGGTTTGAGGTAAAAGGTTTAGGGCGAGGAGGAAGGGACTCACTCGATCTGCTTATTTTCCTGTTCTTAAAAATTTTATAAACGATATCAGCATAGCCCTTACTTCATTTACCAGCTTATTTAAAACATTATAATCTTCTTCTGTAATATAATTAAGTTCAAAAGCAGCAAAGCGACAATAATCAGTCTCGTTGGTTGAGCCCAAAGAGTTATCAAGGAAATGCGTGAAATCCTTATCGGTATATCTACCGCACCCTTCGGCAATATTTAATGGAATAGAAAGTGCTGCTCTTGATAATTGCGATGTTAATTCATAACGCTCTTCTTTCGGAAACCTCGGTGTAATATTTTTTTTTCATGCATGTACAACTCATGTGATTTTTTGCATACATCAAGTTTTTTATAATCCCTCATATAATAAGATTTAGGGTTTAAGGCGTAAGGTTTAAGGTTTGAAAGCCAGGGGGGGCCTTCTACCTTCTGTCCTCTGCCTTCTACCTTCTACCTTTCTTAAAAGTAATTAGCCTTTAATCGTAAGCCTTCCATTTCATCGAAGCCACACATGAGGTTCATATTCTGCAAAGCTTGTCCGCTGGCACCTTTTAAAAGATTATCAATCGTAGAATGAACAACGAGATTATCTTCTTCTTTCTCAATGTGGATGAAACAATTATTTGTGTTGACAGCTTGTTTCAAGAATATCGGCTCACGGCTGATCTTTACAAAAGGATGTCCTTCATAAAACTCATTGTATATTTCGTAAATTTTTTCTAGACTTAATGAAGACTTCAATTGCGATGTAATAAAAATACCCCTGGTAAAATCTCCGCGCCATGGAATAAAATGTATAGATGCCGATGATGAGCCAGAGAGAGAATTAAGCGATTCATTTATCTCATCAAGGTGCTGATGCGTGAGCGACTTATAGGCCTGTATATTATTATGCCGCCATGA
>JBBPZF010000152.1:0-2183 GCA_038199105.1 Chitinophagales bacterium
ATATGAATAATGATAAAAGCAAAACAAACCTGATTGCGTTAGGACCAGTTGCAAACCGGGCAGGTATAGATACTGCATCGCAGGATGTAAGGGTAAATTTTAAGTTTGACAATACAGACGAATTCCATTTGTATACAGGTTCACAAGTAGACAATAACGGTACAACGGGAGCTATAGCCACTGATCGGTACCATTGCATTTATTTCATGAAAATAGCAAGCACCTTTAGCGTGCTTCCTATTAGGTATGAGAATTTTTCCGCGACGGCAATTGATAGGTCAGTAGATTTAAATTGGAGCATAAATGCTGAATTAAAAAATGATCAATTTGAAATTCAAAGAAGTTACGATCAAACTAATTTCTCTACAATTGCCTACGTTTTAGGACCAAAAAACACCAATAACGGAAGTAGTAATTTTAGCTATACAGATAAATCTGCTGATTTCAGTTCCGGGCAGGTGATCTATTATCGCCTGGTACAAACCGATGTTGATGAAAAGCTGACCTATAGCGTGGTAAAAATGGTTAGAACTCCTGATAACTCTACACTAACAAAACTAAATATTCAGGTGCTGCCTAATCCGTACCTCGACAGACTTAAAATTAATTTTATTTGCAATTCAGAAGGTAATGGTGAAATTATGATATTAAACACTGCGGGATACGTTGTTAAAAGAGTTAAGGCAAATCTTGTAAAAGGTTATAACAATTTGCAAGTGCAGGATCTTGGTGCGCAAGCTTCGGGTATGTATGTAATGAATCTGGTAGTAAATGGCAAAATAATTTCAACAGAAAAAATTATAAAAAACTAACCTGTCTGCAGGTTTTTCTGCTGCGATTTGCCGGTTGATCACTAATTGGCTTTTAATATTCGATTTTTATTGAAATGAAACGCCCCATAAATTTTGGGGCGTTTTTATTTGTTTAGCTATATAGTATCCTGAAAATATTTAATCGTTACCAATGCCGGAAGACCTGGATGATAGGTAATTAATGGCAGTACAACACGTGCAACGTTTTCTTATTTTACGTTGTCAGGTAAATATGAAAAAGTCTTTTATTTGTGTGTTTATACTAACTCTTTTTTATTCCTGTAAAAAAGAGGATATAACCCAAAAAGATATTGAAGGTTCATGGGAGTATGCAACATATATAGGTTATCCCTTTAATTCTCCCTCGTTACCTCCCGGTAATGGGCGCATTATTGTGATCGGCAGAAATGGATTGTTTGAAAGAAAAAACCATGACACAACAATTTTCAAGGGCGAATACTCTTTGATCTGGCGCAAAGACTGTCACGGCGATATGAAACAAGCGTTCTTTAAAACTACCGAACCTAACGCTGGAGAGAATGTTGTATCAGTTCTGCACGATTCACTGTTGCTAAATTCTTCCAACTGTTTACAAGATGGCGGTACGACGATTTATAAAAGAAAATAAATATATTTTCATTCCGAAAGCTCGCTTGTATTTTTTAAAAGCCCTTTCAATTGCATAGGATCTGCGTAAAACATACTGGCTGTTTTAAAACTGAATAGTTTTTATCTGCCTTGTAACACAGGAGTTAAGTCCACTGCATGTTTTTTTATCTCTTGCACAAAATCATTTTCATCATATTCCGTTATAGGATAAAGATGCAACTGCATTTGTGGTAATCGTTTTGTGAACCTAATTGCTTTATTATTTTCAAAAGGATTATCAGAAAACTGAGGAGAAAAAACAGCGAGGTCAATATCACTGTATTTATGCGGATTCCCTTTAGCATAGCTGCCAAATAGTAATATCCTATTAATAGTTAGTTTGCTCTCATTGGCGCTCATTACAAATTCCTCTACAGCTTTTATGATATCTTGTCTTGTAAGCATTTTTTTAAATTATTTGCCTTGGTCAATAACTCACCAGTATAAGATACAGTTGTATAACTGAAAATAAGTTTCTTATAATCCGGATACCTCCCTTCTATTTGATATTTCTGAAGGTCATCAATAAATAAAGATTGAGCTGAATCTGGTAGGAACGAAGTATTCGGCTAATAAATATTTTACTTCATGAATGCGAGGCGGAAAATTATTATTTGGGTTTTCTTTTACCCATAAAGCCTTGCTTAATTTCAATACATAAATGCACAAAACAAACAAAAAACATAATCCTTTTTTTGATACATAAACATTGCTCTTTCCCAA
>JBBPZF010000153.1:0-2070 GCA_038199105.1 Chitinophagales bacterium
AAAGTCGCCAAATATATCCAAAGTTTAAGCCATAAAAAATTCAGGGACGATTTGGGAGCCTTTGTAGCAGAAGGCCCGAAAGTAGTGAGCGAGCTTTTATCTTCCGGGAAATTTAGTTGTAAGATAATTTGTGCGCAAAAGGAATGGCTGGAGCAAGCGAAGGATTTTATAAATATTCCGGTTACAGATATTTATGAAATTGATGAGGAAGCTTTAAAAAAAATTTCGTTGCTGAAGACGCCTAATAAAGTTGTTGCAGTTTTTTACAAAAAGGCGGAAATTCATGTCCCGGTTCTTAGCAATAAAATAACCTTGCTTTTAGATGACATCAGTGATCCGGGGAACTTAGGTACAATCATCCGCATTGCAGATTGGTTTGCCATTGAAAATATTATTTGCAGTGAAAATTGTGTTGATTGCTATAATCCAAAAGTTGTGCAAGCTACCATGGGAAGCCTTGGACGCGTAAATATCTTCTACAAAGAGTTGTCATCTTTTATAGCCGCCAATAAAAATATTCATACGTATGCAGCAGCCTTGGAAGGACGGCCTCTGTCAGCATTTAAAAATTTGCGGAAAGCATTTATATTGATCGGTAATGAATCAAAAGGCGTAAGCGAAAAATTATTAGCGATGTCGGCAGATCAAATCACTATCCCAAAATATGGCAAGGCAGAATCTCTTAATGCCGCGGTCGCAACGGGGATTATTTTATCGCATTTAAGCCCCCTGTCCCCCGAAGGGGGAACTTAGATCAAGTCCTTTTGCCTGAATGGATAATCTTTTTTGGGGCGGAACTTTAAGAGTTTGGGTATAGATTTATTGAGCATGTTAGTTCATCTATCCTGGTTTCCCTGGTTAGCCAATCTATCCTGGTTTCGATGGTTAGCCAATCTATCCTGGTTTCCCCCCTTCGGGGGATAGGGGGCTTTCTATCTAAACTCAATTGCTTTCACCGGTTGTATTTTTCTTATAAGCAGCGAAGGTATTAGCAGCATTAAAAAGCAAACAAAAAGCGTAGCAACGTCAATCGCCACCACTTGCCACCATACCACACTTGCGTGAGCAACATCCATGAAATATGCTTCTTCATCCAGCTTTATAAAACCGGTCTTTTCCTGGAAAAAACATATCCCAAGGCCTAACAATGTTCCGGCAACTATTCCTGTGATAGCAATAATGGTTGTGTTGTAAATAAAGATTTTTTGTATGGAAAAGTTTTGTGCGCCCAGAGCTTTTAAAATTCCTATCATTCTTGTTCTTTCCAGCACGAGAATGATGAGGCAGGTAATAAGATTGACTACCGCAACTACCATCATTATACCAAGTAAAATACTTTTTATTCTTCCCTGCAAGTTGAGCCAGTCAAATATGTTTGGGTAAATTTCCTGTATGGTTTTGCTGTACCATCTTCCAGGCAAAGCATCCGAATCAAAGAGCAGATTATTTACCGAATCGGTTTTCTTATAATCTTTTAGAAAAATTTCGTAGCCACCGATTTCTTCCGGCGACCAATCGTTAAGCCGCTGTATAAGCTTTATATCGCCTATGCAAAAATTGTGATCATATTCGTCTATCCCTGTCTTAAAAATTCCTGCAATATTCAACTTACGTGCCCGCTGGCTTCCGTCACTTTGTATAAAAAGTATGATGGCGCTGTCATTTACATTCGCCTCCAATTGATTGGCTGCATACTGCGAAATATCAATGTCCTTGCTATACCCACTGTCTTTAAATGATACCCATTTACCCTTTACAAGAAAAGCATTGATGCGGCTAAAATCGAAGCTGCTGTCAATACCTTTCATCAACACACTTTCGATATCGTCTTTATATCTAATAATGGCTTATTTTGTTGCATACCTTTCCACACTTTTTACGTCCGGCAGCGTATGTAAAAAACTCTCCAAAGTATCATTCCTTTCTATGGGCATTTCCTCAGCTATATTTGCCTGTGTTAATACGGTTTGTTGCACGCGTATGTGCCCCCAAAAGATAAAAACCTTGTTGCTTATTACATTTTGGAAGCCATTAACAAAGCTCAATGCAACTATCATGACGGCTACACTT
>JBBPZF010000154.1:0-3500 GCA_038199105.1 Chitinophagales bacterium
AATGGGCAATGGGCAATGGGCAATGGGCAATGGGCAATGGGCAATGGGCAATGGGCAATAACTGGGGGTTCGCAAGTTCGCAATTTCTTTCAGTCAACTAATCAACTAAATAATTAATCAACTAAATAACCAATCAACTAATCAACAAAATTTCATTACCATAAATGTCATTGAAAAATTCTTTAAAGGGTACCGGTGTTGCGTTAATAACTCCTTTCAAAAAAAAATTTGATGTGGATTATGTTGGCCTGGAAAAAGTTATTGAGAACGCAATAACCAAGGGTGTCAACTATCTTGTGACATTAGGATCTACAGGTGAGGCGGCGACATTAGAATACGAGGAAAAAATTGAGGTTATTAATTTCACTTTTGATAAAGTGAAAAACCGCGTACCAATAGTCATTGGAATCGGCGGCAACTATACAAATGAAATACTTAAAAGCCTGGAAGAGTTTCCTCTTCAAAATGCAGCGGCCATTCTAACTTCAAGCCCGCACTATAACAGGCCCTCGCAGGAAGGAATATTTCAGCATTATAAAAAGATATCTGAGGCTTCTCCAAAGCCAGTTATCATTTACAATGTGCCGTCAAGAACAGGAAGCAACGTTACTGCTGCTACAACTTTGCGGCTTGCAAATGAATGTGAAAACATTGGCGGTATAAAAGAAGCAAGTGGCAACATATTGCAATGCATGTATATTTTACAAGCGAGGCCGGAAAACTTTTTGGTAGTAAGCGGTGACGACCAACTCACGCTACCTCTTATTGCATGTGGCATGGATGGCGTAATTAGTGTAGCAGCAAATTATTGCCCGAAAGATTTTTCTGCAATGGTTGACTTCGCCTTGCAAGGAAACTTTGCAAAAGCCCGGGAACTTCATTATAAATTATTAAGTGTGAATGACCTTTTATACGCAGAAAATAATCCGGCAGGCGTGAAAGCATTCCTGGCTGAGATGGGCTTAATAGAAAATAATCTGCGTCTGCCCCTTGTGCCGCTAAGCGATGCTATCCACCAAAAAGTAAAGGAGGCCGTTTCAAAATCACCCAATGATTAGCCCGGTGCTCAATCAAAAATTTATTTTATTTTTTCTCTGCAACTTGATCATAAATATTACCTACTCGCAATTCAAAGTCACATTTGTAGTAAAACAATCTTCCACAAAACATCCCGGTGATATGTTGTTCATTGCGGGAAATTTTAATAATTGGGCTCCGGATAATAAAGAATATGAGCTTGTCGCAGGTCAAGATGGAATTTCTTCTATTACTTTATCATTACCTCCGGGAAGCTATGAATATAAATTTACACGTGGTAACTGGGCAAAGGCGGAAACCGGTCCCGCGGGCACCGGAGCCTCCAACAGAATCCTTCATGTATCAGGCGATACAATAATTCATGCAGAAATTCCTACATGGGCTGATGAGTTTACTCAAAATAATGTTCCTCGCAAGCGCACATTGTCTGAAAATGTAAAAGTAATGGATACGGCCTTTTATATGCCTCAGCTTAATAGAAGCAGGAGAATTTGGCTGTATCTGCCAACGGGATATTTTACTACAAGGAAAAAATATCCTGTTCTTTATATGCATGATGGCCAAAATCTTTTTGACGAGGCAACCTCTTATGCCGGTGAATGGGGAGTAGATGAATTTCTTGATTCTATTTTTTCGTCAGGCAAAAAAGAAGTAATAGTAGTGGGTGTTGATAACGGTTTAGAAAAAAGAATGACAGAGTATAACCCATACAGTTTCCAGCAATTTGGCGAGGGCGAAGGCAATAAATATGTGGAGTTTTTAGTAAAAAATTTAAAGCCATACATTGATAAACATTATCGCACTTTGCCGGATAAAAAAAATACCTATATAGCAGGAAGCTCTATGGGCGGTCTTATTTCCTTGTTCGCAGTTTTGAAGTATCCGGGAAAATTTGGCGGTGCAGGAATATTTTCTCCCGCCTTTTGGACGGCACCTGGCATAGATAGTATGGTGCTGTCACATGCTAAGAGTATTAATAGTCGGCTGTTCTTTTATGCCGGCGCTAAAGAAGGAAAAACTATGCTTCCCGATATGCATCGTATTGCCGGAGAAATAAGAAAACATTCTGCCTCTCCGTTAAAAGAAGTTGTTGACCCGCAGGCGATGCATAATGAAGCTGCGTGGAGAAAATATTTTCCACAGTTTTATGAATGGGTTTTGTTGAAGAATGAATAGGAGATAATGTCGCGCTGTTCAAGCCAGGTAGCAAGTTCCTTCCAGGGCACATTCAGTATTTTCGAATACTTCACAAGCTTCGCATTGAAACAGATGCAGGTCATCATACTTCGAAGAAAAGTGCCCAAGTAATAGTTTTTTTGCCTTAGCTTTCAAAGCAATAGTAGCTGCCTGTTTGGTGGTGGAGTGAAACCTGTCCAATGCCTTGTCCTCTAGGGCATGCAGGTAGGTAGATTCATGGTATAATAAATCCACCTCCTCTATTTTTTCAATGATCGGTTCAAAATAACCAGTGTCTGCGCAATAGGCATAAGACTTACTTTCCGGCCCGGGTGAAGTGAGCAGTTCGTTTTTTATTATTTCATTTGATGATGAAATGTAGTCGTGCCCTTCCTGTAAACTCTCATAAAATGAAGAAGGTATATCATGTAGTGCCACTTTCTGTGGATCAATTCTTCGCGCATTCTTTTTTTCTGAGAATATAAATCCCCATGTTTCAATCCGGTGATTCACCCTAAAGCATTGTATGGCAATTTTTTTATCTTCAAAAATTGTCCCTTCGTTTTCCAACACCTGGAAGTTTATGGGATAAGGAAGATGAGCATTTGCTACGCTAAACTGTAATTCTATGATTTCTTTCAGGTTCTTTGGTGAATGAATAGTAAGCTCACTCTTCCTGTTGTTCAGCCCCATAGTAGTCAATAAGCCAATCAGGCCAAAGTAGTGATCACCATGCAAATGCGAAATAAATATGTGGTTGATTTTCGAATGTTTTATTTTGAACTTAGTCATTTGCATTTGCGTCCCTTCGCCGCAATCCACTAAAAATTTGTGACCCTTGTTTGCACAATCTGAGAAGTTGGATGCCTGTCATGCGCAGGCACTGCAGAATTATTTCCTAATATGGTTACGGCAAGCACGTGGTTGAATTATGAATTAAAAATTATAAATTAAGTATCGGCAATAGGTGTTCTTTGTGTCAAAATAGCTCTCTCTCTATCTCTTCCATTTGTACAATGTCCCATGCCTCACTTTCAGTTGGAACAATATTCATCACCTCCAACAATTCTTTATCATCTAAAAACGTTTCAATTTCAGAACGTAAATTGCAGAACACCATAGAACAATTTGCATCATAGAATGTTTGTTGTATGGTGGCCATGGCATAAGCAATATCAATATCAAGTTGTTGAACACTTGCAAAGTTTATAATGATGTTGCACGGGCTGTTGCCCAAGAAGGAAAGGAACACTTTTTTTAATTCCTCTGTCATATTAGCAGGTAAA
>JBBPZF010000155.1:0-4375 GCA_038199105.1 Chitinophagales bacterium
AAAAAAGAAAAAAACGATTTGCTTTTATTCAAAGCTTATATGGCAAAGATGATGAAAGAGATATAGATCCGCCGGATTTTTTCCACCCGGGAATAGCTTTGGAAAATAAAGAAAATGGTGCAATACTTTTTGATGCAATTGAACAACTGCTGCCAAACCAAAAAACAGCTTTTATATTGAATAAAATTGAAAATTTAAGCTATAAGGAAATAGGTGAAGTGATGAACCTAAGCGAAGCTGCTGTAGATGCTTTGCTGCAAAGGTCGAAAGATAAATTGAGAAAAATTTTGAGAAATTATTACCTTTTGCTTAAGTAAAAGGAAAACATTTTAAGGTGATAAGTGAAAACATATCCGATAGAAACAATGCGCAGGTTTTATTTTAAAAGAACGTCTAAATAACTATTAAAATGGAACAAAAAGACATAAATAAAAAAATTGACGATGCATTGCATAGCATTGAAGGCATTTCAAAAGCTTCGCCTGCTTCTTTCTTTTTTACAAGGCTGGAAGCGCGGATGTTGCAGGAAAAAAACGCATGGTACCAGCTATCTTCTTTTTTTGCAAAACCAGTTATAGCTTTTGCCTGTGTATGCCTCATAATTATCCTAAACCTTGCAGTGATATTTAAAACGGTAAACACTGGAGAAACATATACAAAACAAGGCAGCGATATTGCTTCAGTGGATGAATATAGCCAGGTAACCACCGGCCTGTACGAGCTTGATAAATAAAGTTTATGATGAATACAAATAAAAAGAACAAGTCGCTTATTTCGATAATCATTTTTTTGCTTATCACGAACATCGCGATGCTGGTCTTTTTTGTAATACTTAATAAACCTGCACGAGCAAAAATGGAAAACGTGGAACAGGGGAGATTCTCCACTTCTTTACAAAAAGACGTTGGCTTTACCAAAGAACAGTTTGATGAATACCAGGCATTACGAAAGGCTCACTTCGAAAAAATGCGTCCGCTGTTTAATGATTTACGAAACACTAAATTTCAATTTTACGATTTGCTCCATGTAGCGCCTGTGGCTGATAGCACTGTAAGCGAATCTGCGGGAGTGATAGGTGAGAAGCAACAACAGCTTGACCTGCAGATGTTTCATTATTTTGAAAGCCTGCGCAAAATTTGCAGGCAGGAGCAATTGCCAAAGTTTGATACAGCAGTAAAACAATTAATTATACGATTGACTGATAAGCCAGGGAAAAGCAGCCACAGTCATTAATAAATTTTTCAACAAAGCCTTGCCGCTTAAGAGCCGGCTCTTAATAATAAAAAAATAAATACTCACACGATGAAAACAAAACTCACCCTGGTAGTCGCCTTTATGTTAGCAGCTACCATTAGTACAAAAGCACAACAACAGGGCAATCAAAGAAAGACTGTTGAAGAAAGAGTTCAGTCTGCAATGGAAAAAATTTCTGATCCGCTAAAGTTGGATAAAGGTGAGCAGGATAAAACAACTGCCGTGCTTACAGATTTTTACACACAGCAAGATAAAATGAGACAGGATGCAAGAGCAAGCGGTACGAGGCCCGGCCACAGTGTTTTTGAAAAAATGTCGAATGATCGTGATGAAAAATTGAAAGCGATTTTTACTGAAGATCAGTATAAAAAATTCAAAGATGAAGTGGAACCATCTATGCGCCCTCAACGTCAAACGAATGGGCAAGGTTCAGGAAATAATTAAGGTTTGGATGATTTAGGTTAAGTAAGAGGTTTGCCATTTGGCAGACCTTTTTTGATTTGTCTATTGGTGTATTTCAATTGCTAATCCTTCGGCAATTAAATTAAACAAATCAATTCTTAAACTGAGCAGGTACCACATAGCCTCAGGCGTAAAACTGTAGCCTTTAGGCCTTCCTATATTAAGTCCCAGCCTGTTTAGTTCGGCACTTTCTTCGATATTTAAATCTGATATTTTTCTCAGGAATAGTTTTACTAAAGTTTCATCAATAAAAGCCCTCTCAATAATTTCTCCATTTTTCATGCGAATGCTATAAGAGTTTTTATTCACACCGGTCAGTTGACCAAGATTAGTATTGCAGCCCAGGTACAAATGAAGGTATTTATCAATTTTCATTACTACTGTATTGTAAATAAATATTGATCAAAAATAAAATATGTGGAGGACAAATTTTAGTTGATAGGTTTGTTTTCTACAAAGGTAGTGCCTCCTTGGTGCCTGGTTAAAATATAATTTTATTATTCAATGCTAATAATGCTGATAGTATTACAATAAGGATCATCAATGGACAGTGAATTTTTAAATTAAAAAATGTGAAATTGCACTAAACCTCAATTCATCGCCTATGCCGTACAATGAAAAACTTGCTGATAGAGTAAGAGAAATGGTTGCTGCTACGGAAAGTAATATTGAGGAGAAGAAAATGTTCGGTGCATTGTGTTTTATGGTAAATGATAAGATGTGTGTAGGTGTACAACAAAATAATTTAATGCTTCGCATAGCTCCTGAAAAATTTGAGGAGGCTTTGGAACAGGATGGATGCAGGCCAATGGAATTCGGCGGCAGGACAATGACCGGTTTTGTGTATGTAGATGAATCGGTGTTGAACACAAAAAATAAATTGGAAACATGGATGAAATTACCGTTTGAATATAATAAGATAGCAAAGGCTTCAAAAAAGAAGAGTAAGAAATAAATCTACGGCTAAAGAATTGCTAAAAAACTTTTATCGTAATGAGATGCGGTATAGTATTAGCTTTCACGGCCCTTCTCCTCTGGAGAAGGGGTTGGGGATGAGGCCAGCAAGGTATCAATTCTTCCGGCCAATGTTTCGTAATCCGTAAAGCCTCTCGCCATCATATTGAATTTTAATTCTCCCGTTTGAATAAATACTGCAGGAAAACCTTCCACTTTTAATTGTTTGCACAAAGCGAATTCATAATGCGCCTGCTCTTTATATTTTTCATCAATAAGGCTTTCGTAAAATTCTTCAGCAGGAATATTATACTTTTCGAGAAGCAGCCTGTATGCCTCATCATCCGTAAGATCGCGGCCTTCAAAATGCAAGGCATATTGTAAATCTGCAGCAAAGCTTACCTGTTGTTCCGGATAATATTCTTTAAAAATGCACAATGCAATCGCAGGTTTCTCTGAATTTGGAAACCAATCACTTTCCTCAGGATGGCGTATATGCCAGAGGTAATCTTCGCCAAATTTTGCCCCCGTTAATTCTTCTACACGCTTGTAAGCGCCTTCTATATATTTCGCTGTCGCACCTATTGATACAGGCTCTTCAGGTAATACCATGCCGCCCGATAGCACTTCAAATTCAAGCCTGCTTTTGTATTCAGAATGTATTTTTTTCATGACTTCGCTAAAGCCATAGCACCATCCGCAATAAGCGTCGTAACAATATATTAATGCCGGGATCATTATTTGAATTTAAATATTAAATATCAACCAATCAACCATTGACCATTGATCAATTGCCCACCTCACTGCCCCTCCTCATGATCTCTTCCTTTTATTTTTCCTGCCTGCCATTTTTCATTGAGCTGCTCAAATTCTTTGAGGTCGCTTTCTGTAAAAGACTGCGTTACCAAAGATGAAAGATCAGGCTGACCTGCGTTTACCCATGCCGTGTACCAGAAAGAAGCTACCGCGAATATAGCCTGCCGCATTCTACGCTCAACCATACCATTAAGCTTGTTATTAAAAGCAATAGTATATGCAGATGAGTATTGACGAATGACAACGTTATTTCTTTTTTCAAAAGAATATTTTTTATCGCTGGGAAACTGAAGTGAAAGTTCTTTCTCAAAACTTAAAACAGAATCAGCTTCGTTGCCGCTTTCCAGCACACGGTCCCATATAAATGCTCCCGGATTTTTTATATATTCTGCCTTACCAATAAAGAAATCAAATTGTTTATCAGCAAGAAGTTCAGGCACCCTGCTTTCCCAAAATGCATGTATGCCTCTTTGGTTAGTTAACTGCCCGTTATGATTGCTGCTCGCATGAAGCGGCACGTGCGCATCTGCAATGTAGTGGCCTATTTCAGCGCTGTTCTTCATTATGGCTGAAAAGTTTTTTTCTTTAAAAGCATTGGTTAGCCGCGCTAACATCGTTTGTACATGCCAGGGCACTATTCCATTTGCCTGCAAAGTATCCTCACTATATTTCGCGACAGCATCTTTCCAGGCATGCGGTAAGTTTGTGTAGGGATATTTTCCATAATAATCAATATCAATATAATGGCGCGGCCCTTCAGGCGCTACGGCATATCTTCTTTTATCAGGATCTACTGCATGCTCGCTTATGAATTCTATATTCGGCTTATACAAAATCAGCATTTGGGGTGGCAGTAAAAAAACCGCTAAATAATTTATTTTTTTATGGG
>JBBPZF010000156.1:0-8897 GCA_038199105.1 Chitinophagales bacterium
AAGCTCAGGTGAAGATTTTAATAAAAAACAATTAAAAGATTTGGTGTCATAGCGCAAGCCGATAGCATCCATAATAATACAGACGCGAAGACTCGCCTTATATAATGGACTGGCGATACAAACACTTTTAAAAATAAACAACGAACACTGTAAAAAACAATAGTGACATCATGCAGAAATGGAGAAAGTAATCTTTCAATTTAAAGAGATTAAATTGAAAGATTTTTACATTTACTTATGATAAAGATTACCGGTTGCCTGCTTCTTCTGTCAGTGTTCTTCTTTTCCTCCTGTAATGGGCCAGCCTCAAAGCCGCATGATTACAGTGGCTGGACAGCTTATGCTGGTTCTAAAGATGGCATTCGCTATTCTTCTGACACAACTATTAATCAATCGAACGTTGCACAACTTAAAGTAGCCTGGACATACAGTTCCGGTGATAAGGATACCGGTAACCACTCACAGGACCAATGCAATCCCATTATGATTGATGGTGTATTGTATGGTGTAACGCCAAAGCTTAAATTGTTTGCGCTCAATGCGGCTACCGGTCGGCAAAAATGGGTATTCGATCCGGCTTCAGAAGATTCAACGGCGAAGAATGATCCGTTTGCTTATTTCAAAGTATCCCGTGGCGTTATGTATTGGCAGGATTATGCGGGTAAAGACAAACGTATTCTTTACAGCGCCGGCAGTAAAACCTTTGCTATCAATGCAAGGGATGGTCAGCCAATAAGAAGCTTTGGTAATAACGGTTACATTGATCTCACACAAAACCTGGATCGCGACAGCGGCACTTATAATTCTTTTATTGTTTCCTCAACACCCGGAGTTATTTATAAAGATGTAATGATTTTGGGTACACGTGTCTCCGAATCTGCAGATGCGGCGCCGGGCCATATACGTGCTTATGATGTGCAGACAGGAAAACTAAAATGGATATTTCATACCATACCGCATCCCGGTGAAAAAGGCTATGAAACCTGGCCGGACAAAGATGCCTGGAAAAAACTGGGTGGCGCGAATGATTGGGCGGGCATGGCATTAGATGAAGAACGCGGGATTGTATATATTCCAACGGGATCTGTTGGCGGTGATTTTTATGGCGGCTTCCGCAAGGGACAAAATCTTTTTGGAAATTCACTAATTGCATTGGATGCGGAAACAGGTAAATATATATGGCATTACCAGTTTGTACATCATGATTTATGGGATAGGGATTTACCTGCTAATCCGAACCTGGTAACCATAAATGTGAATGGAAAAAAGATTGATGCCGTTGCACAAATTACAAAGCAGGGCTATATTTTTTTATTTGACAGAACCAACGGCCAGCCTGTGTTTCCGATTGTTGAAACAAAAGTGCCGCCATCGGAATTGCCTGGCGAAGAAGCATGGCTAACACAACCCATCCCTGCTTTACCCGAGCCTTTTGCACGACAAGCATTTACGGCTGATGATATTACAGACCGCACACCAGAAGCGCATGCTGAAATGCTGGAAAAGTTTAACCAGGTTAAATATAAAGACATGTTCAGGCCGCCTGGTAAAGATGGCGTGTTCATCTTTCCGGGCTTTGATGGCGGCGGTGAATGGGGCGGTTCTGCTGTGGATCCTGCATCCGGAATTTTATATGTGAACAGCAGCGAGTTGCCATGGCCGTTATACATGATAGATGCAGCTACATCGAATGGAAAAACGACTACCATACAGGGTGCAGGGCAGGTAGTATATAATAAATATTGCATTACCTGCCATGGCCCGGAACTGAAAGGCAATGGTACTTCATTCCCCTCTTTGGTAAACATTGATAAGAAATATAAAGCTGATCAACTCTGGCAAATTGTTGCTCATGGTAAGAATATGATGCCCGCTTTTAAGCAAATACAAGAGGACGAAAAAAACCTATTACTTGCCTTCTTATTAAAGCTAAAAGACCCTGTGCCAACGGCTAAAGTGAAAGGAAATCCAAAAGAACCAGGTGCTGAGAATGCATCAGCAAGAGGCAGTGCTAAAGAACCCGTTTCTAATGCAGCCGCAGGTGTCGCCAAAAACAACATCATGGATGAAGTGAAATATAACATGACCGGCTATAACCGCTTCCTGGATAAAGATGGTTATCCCGGCATCAAGCCACCTTGGGGCACATTGAATGCCGTCGATTTAAACACAGGCAAATTGTTATGGAAAGTGCCGTTGGGTAATGATAGCTCTGCTCAGAAACCAGGACAGCCGCAAACAGGAACAGAAGGGTACGGGGGACCGTTAGTAACGAAAGGAGGCCTTGTATTTATTGCCAATTCGAAAGATGCAAAGATGCATGCCTATGATAAAAAAACAGGAAAACTTTTGTGGGAGGCACAACTGCCCGTGCCCGGATATGCAACGCCCGCTACCTATATGATTGATGGAAAACAATATGTTGTGATCGCCTGTGGCGGCGGAAAGATCGGCAGTAAATCGGGAGATCAATACATAGCCTTCGCATTAGAATGATTACCAGGTAAAGTTGTTATTTATGTTTTATAGAAACATTTGGTGGGTAGTCGTAATTGAGACGAAATTAATATGGTGCCGTAGGAACGTTTGGGGAATAAATATCGATAGAAATCTAACACAAGGCGTTCCGATGGAATGCTCAAACGACTTCATCACTATCTATCCACCAGGCGTCCTTTTAGGATGAAAAGAAATTTGAACTTATTCTACCTAATCCTAAAAAGGAAGCTTATACAGAACATTTGGCGGGCGAACCACAGATGGTATTGATTTGAAATAAACTATTTATAAAAGAATGTTGTATGCCCTCCTCAGTGGTATCTGCCATAAATTATGATGCACAAAGTGCTACCCTCCGGGTCATTTTTGTATCAGGGATGGTGTATGATTACAAAGAAGTGCCGGAAGAAATTTATAAGGAAATGAAAACATCCGTTTCCAAAGGCACTTATCTAAATAAATACATTAAAGGCCGTTACGGGTTTGAGAAAATCAGCTGACGATTTTATATATTGAGTAATCGCGGTATTGCTGCGAGCGTAAATCTCTAATCATTTTACATTGATGTCCGGATTTTCTTTACACTCAATTTCTTTTTCTTTTTCTACTTGCTGCAGGCTTTTATTTTCTTCTTTCACCTCTATAGTTTTTGCTACTACGGTATAATGGTTGGGGTGAATTTCATGGCCAAATTTTACAGCCCAAGCTTTAGTAAACTCCGCACCAAAATATAAAATGAAAGATGAATAGTATATCCAAACCAACAACACAACGAACGATCCTGCCGCGCCATACGTGCTGCCTATACTGCTTTTAGTGAGGTAAAAACTAATGGCAAACTTTCCCAGCATAAAGAGGATTGCTGTTGCAATAGAACCCGCTAACACATCCTTCCATTTTATTTTTGCATCAGGTAATACTTTAAATA
This sequence comes from Chitinophagales bacterium, assembly GCA_038199105.1. Taxonomy (GTDB): domain Bacteria; phylum Bacteroidota; class Bacteroidia; order Chitinophagales; family Chitinophagaceae; genus Ginsengibacter. The sequence continues at coordinate 3,428 of JBBPZF010000156.1, forward strand.
TCACACCGAATAAAGTGGTGACAACCGCGAGGGTTATTACCAGATTTATTATATAAAAAACGATGAGGGTAACTTCCGGAAATTTTATTGCCAACCTTGCACTGATACTTTCTGTGATGGCAGTAACTCCCAGCGATACTAATAATAAAAATCCGAGGCTTCCTATTACGCCAAATGAAAGTATTCTTGTTTTAACCAATACTTTCCATCCCGCGGTAGGTTTTCTTTTTAAGCCCCAAATCATATTTATTGAATCCTGTATTTCTGCAAATACGGTGGTGGCACCAATCAGCAGGGTAACTATCCCGATTACCGCCGCCATAGTATTTGTGCCGCTCAGGCTGGCATTTTTTATAATTTCCTGTATCTGTAAGGCTGCATCTTTGCCTACGAAACTTTGCATTTGCCCGAAGATGGACCCTTCCACTGCGTCGCGTCCAAAAAATATACTGCAAAGAAATAAGATAACTATAAGTAGCGGCCCAAGCGAGAACACGGTATAGTAAGCAAGCGATGCGCTCAGCTTAGGAACCTTATCATTCGAAAATCCTTTAAAACAATTTTTTAATACTTCCCATATTCCTTTGGGTGTCACTTTTTTCATAAGGTCTTTTTAATAATATAATCAATATTTACAATTACGATAAAACCAGTTTTGTTTACGACTAATATTATAATCAATAACATTGCCATTTGCCGTTTCGGTTATAAAAACCGGTTTTATTCCTGTTTTTATTTCCATCTTTTTTCCAGGAAAAGTATTAACTTAATAAAAATTATTTTGTATGAAAAAGATTTATGCTGTTGCCGCAATATTTTTCATGTGCATTGTGCTGTTGTCTTGTTCAAAACAATCAATCAATGATGAAGTAAGCCCCCGCCTAACAAATATTATAAATGCAACAATTGCCCCCAACCAAAGTTACCATTTTACAATCAGCGATCCCGGTGAAGTGAGTATCGTAAAGCAGGCTAAACATTATAAAACCAGTGAAACAGCCCTTGAAGCAGAAAGCGGGAAAATGATTTATAATTATACGCCCGCACAGAACTTCACAGGTACCGAGGAAATCATTCTTACAAATAAAAAAGCTGTGCCCATCGTTTACGGAGGTTGTAATGGCTCTCATGATAATAACCAGGCTAATATATCTTACTCTGTTGCCTACACCATGTTACGGATAAACATTAATAATTAAGGCTTACTAAGGGCTATTTTTCCCGGGAAAAATTTCTCCGGGAAATTACTTTTTGCTTTTTCCATCGCACACTTTAACCCGCCATTTTATAGTGATAATTTTTTTTCCAATAATTTTATCAATAAATATTGGATGCGCAAACAGGACTTCCATCCATCACATCCATTCATTATATCTTGTTCAACACCATTTTTTTAAACCAATCATTTTAATTATGCGCCTAAAGTACCTTACACCTCTATTGATCCTGCAACTTATTTTTTTTAGCACCGTTGTTTTTTCGCAAACAGCCGCTAACCATTCTCCTGTAATGAAGAAAAATTATATTGATAAAAGCAATATGGATTTAGCAGTAAAGCCGGGCGATAATTTTTTCCTGTATGCAAATGGTAACTGGATAAAAAATAATCCTGTGCCTGCATCAAGAACGCGGTGGGGGAGTTTCGACGAGCTGCGGCTGGAAAATTCAGAGCGCCTGAGTTCATTGTTAAAAGGTGCCTCACACGCAACCAACCCCGATCGCACCACGCAGATCATTGGTGATTTTTACCACAGCGGTATGGATAGCAATACCATTGAACAAAAAGGAGCAACCCCTATAAAACCAATTTTAAATGAAATAAACGAGGCCAAAAATGTAAACGATATTTTACATGAAATAGCGACTATGCGGGTAAATGGATATGGGAGCGCAGGCTTTAGAATTGGTGTGTCTGCCGATAGCAAAAATGTAACGCAATACATTGCATCAATAGGGCAGGGGGGCACTAACCTTCCTGACAGGGATTATTATTTGAAAGACGATGCCCGCAGCGTTAAGATAAGAGATGCTTACAAAGAAAATATTCAAACGCTGTTTTCATTATTGGGTGACGATGCAGCATCCGCAAAAGCAAAGAGCGAGGTGGTAATGAGAATGGAAACCACGTTGGCACAGGCGCAGTATGCCAGGGTAGAAATGCGTGATCCATACAAAACTTACAATAGATATTCAGTAAAAGATCTGACAGCTATTACGCCTGGTATTAACTGGAGCGACCTTTTAAAAGATATGAAAATTATAGGGGCTGATAGTGTAGTGGTTAACAACCCGGGATTCTTTAAAACCTTTGACAGCATGCTCGTTGCCGCCCCGGTAAATGATTGGAAAACTTACTTAAGCTGGGAAGTTATACATAGTGCAGCGCCTAATTTAAGCAGTCCTTTTGTGCAGGCAGCCTTTGACCTGAATAAAGTTTTAACCGGGCAAAAAGAACAGACACCGCGCTGGCAAAGGATGAGCGGGCTGATAGATGGTACGCTTGGTGATATGATAGGCCAGCTATATGTAGATAAATATTTTAAGCCGGAAGCAAAGCAATATATGGTGGACCTTGTAACCAACATGCAAAATACTTTTGCTGACCGTATAAAGCACCTCGATTGGATGAGCGATGAAACAAAGAAAAAAGCATTGGAAAAACTGGACGCCTTTACAAAGAAAATCGCCTATCCTGATAAATGGAAAGATTATGACGGGGTGATAATAAATAAAAATGATTACATGGCCAATATACACAGTGTGAGTGTATGGGCTTATAACTATATGGTAAACCACATGGGGCAGCCGGTTGATAGAACGATTTGGGGAATGACGCCGCCTACCATTAACGCACAGTATAGCCCAACGGACAATGACATTACTTTTCCCGCTGGTATTTTGCAATCTCCTTTTTTCGATTTTGGGGCAGATGATGCCGTAAACTATGGTGGCATTGCCGCCGTTATCGGCCACGAGATGACGCATGGTTTTGATGACCAGGGCCGCCAATACGATGCAAAGGGAAATCTGAAAGACTGGTGGCAAAAGACTGATGAAAAAAATTTTAAAGAGAGAGCTGATAAGGTGGCGAACGAATACGATGCATTCACCGTATTGGACACTATTCACGTAAATGGCAAATTAACGTTGGGGGAAAATCTTGCAGACCTTGGCGGGCTAAATATTGCTTACCAAGCATTCACGAAAACAAAAGAATTTAAAGAAGGCAAGAAGATAGATGGGTTCACACCGCAACAGCGCTTCTTTCTTAGCTGGGCACAGGTATGGAGAAATAATACGCTCCCTGAAACGGAAGCGCAGTTGATAAAAACAGATCCACATTCGCCGGGTATGTATCGTACAAACGCCCCCGTTAGTAACATGGACGAATGGTACAGCGCTTTTAATGTAAAAAAAGGAGACGCGATGTTTGTGCCGAAAGATGAGCGTATACATATTTGGTAAAAACCTTTGACGCTTTAATTATTATGTCTTAGAAATACTTTTGGTCAACAATTTATTGATACATCGTATTATAAAAATAAATTTCCGGCACATTTTTTTCAATCATAAGAATTAAAAAATAAAATATTATGAATGTAAAAAGGTACCTGCCGATAGTTGCCATTATGCTGCTTTTCAGCAGTTGCGTAGCTAAACGGCTTTTGACTCAATCTCAAATGCAAACTGCATCTTTAAGAGAAGACAGCACGCAAATGGCCAATAAAATTTCCTCATTGCAGGATAACATTGCCACACTGCAAAGTAACATAGCGACCCTCGATGCCAAGATAGCCAACCTGAATAGCCAGAACAGCCAGCTTGGCCAACAGACCACTGAACAGCAAAATCAATTAAGCCAAAGCAAGGAAACACTGGCGCAGCAACAAGCGCGACTGGCACAGTTGCAAAATCTGCTTGCCCAGCAAAAGGCCGCTTCTGACGAGCTGAAAAATAAAATGACAGAAGCATTGAAAGGATTTAACTCCAGTGATCTTTCTGTGTACCAGAAAAATGGTAAAGTATATGTTCGCCTATCAGAAAATTTATTATTTCCTTCGGGAAGTGCAGTGGTAAACCCCAAAGGTTCAGATGCATTGTCGAAACTTGCTGCAGTGCTTAACCTGAATTCTGATGTGGCAGTAAACATTGAAGGGCACACAGATAGTATCCCGATTCGGGGAAAGTTTAAAGACAATTGGGACTTGAGCACTGCACGGGCAAACTCTATCGTGCGCATATTGGTAGATAATTATAAGGTAGATCCTACAAGAGTGATCGCATCAGGGCATAGCTATTATGATCCTATTGATACAAACGGCACAGCACAGGGAAGAACGCAAAACCGCCGTACAGAAATAATACTTTCACCAAAGCTGGATGAAATGTATAAGTTACTCGGGCAGTAGTTACTGTTTTAGATTAATTCTTAAACCTCCTTTTCTTTTGATTGGGAGGTTTATTTTTTATAATGTTTAGCTTTCCCATGTATTCTATCCGGAATTTTTGCCACGCTTACCGGATGTAACGATAATAAATGCAGGCTACTTGCTTACCATCACAGCCCAATAATGATTTTATTTGTTACGTAGCCTGTTCGGTCTAAGAGCCAAAGGCGCAACGGCCGCCAATCGAATACTTGCCGACTATTAATCGAAGAAAACCCTACCCTCGCTGAGCGTAATGATATAAGCTGGATTTGGTTGACAAAAAGATATTGAGGCAATTGAGCCGGGGATGAATAAACGCTGCAAATATTATTTGATAGAAAGGTAGGTGCCTGATTTTATCCAACAGGCCTGGCCATTATAGACAAATGCAAAGAAGATTTTACCTCGGGGGAGAAGCAATAAAATAAATATTTATTAAATTGATTTGTCCCTACCGTTATCTTTTATATTTTAGACTCGCGTGCCTGTAAATTTTTTAATTGCAAATTATGCATCACCGAATACTGGTATAACTGAGAGCAAGGCTGTTGAGAAAGTGAAAAATGATTCAGATAAATCTTTTTACTATCCGAAGACTGAAGATATTATTAAGGTGACAATAACCGCTAATTAATTTAAGTTGGTTTTAAAGTAAGCCGCAGCATAAGAAATTGTGTTGTGGCTTTTTTTATTCCGGTGGTCAAAAATATAATTGAATGTTTTGTGCCGATGGGCATTGTAGTGCTGCTTCACCAACATCGGTTAAAAGTGATCATCCAATTTGTGATGGTTCAGCCATTGGTTAGGTTAATTGCTGCATTATATATTCTCACCAGTCGCAGTTAATGCACCATCCATGAACCCACACAACCGTTCTACCTATTTTATTGCCCCAATCTTTGTAGAATAAATTGGTTTCATCTTTAGTTTTAAAATAAGGCATAATAATTTATTTTTTAAAATGTAAAAGTGAACAAAAAAATAGTTTCGTTATTCACCTTGACACGACACTCTTTTATCATTTTGCAACAAAATGCTAA
>JBBPZF010000157.1:0-2110 GCA_038199105.1 Chitinophagales bacterium
AACTTCTGTAGCAAGGCCATAGCGAATATCAGTACCCATTCTTTTCGCTTGCTTTTCAAAATCAATCATCATTTCCGGTCCTTGTACACCATCAGCATATCCGGGGTAATTTTCCACTTCGGTAGTAATGGTCAGCTGACCACCGGGCTGGATGCCTTGATATAAAACCGGCTTTAAGTTCGCTCTCGCAGCATAAATAGCGGCTGTATATCCTGCGGGGCCTGAACCTATTATCAGGCATTGCACATGTTCATTTTTTGTATCCATAATTTCCAAATTTACTGAATTTGAAGTTTTTATAAGATTTCAAATGTATATAGAAAGCTTAAATAAAGTTACTGGGGGATAAGAAGCGTTTTGAAGGTAGAAGCATAACCGCAAAACGCACCAAGAGCGCCATTATCAATATTGCCCAAAACTTTATTGGGAGAGGCAAATGGATTACCGATACTCTGGTAGGCAAATTCCATCGTAAGCCAGAAATGGTAGGTGGTACGGTCAATATTGCTAAGCTTAAGAACAGCGGTATCTCCATGGCGAAATGAATTGCTGTCGAATCCCTTTGGATCATTGCGGTCAATACCGGGATCGAGGCGAAGATCATACGTGGTGCCATCAATTAACTGGTCATCAAAAACAGATTGAAAGCCCGGGTAAAATTGGGTGCTGTTCTGTTTGGTATAATACCTTATATAGTTGCCGAGGCCCGGTGGATCGGTTGCTCTCACAACTACTACGACCTTTGATGGGTCGGTAGTAAATGGCGCGGGCTCCCACCAAAGAGAATCAATTTTTTTAGCTATGGCCGGTATCGTTGTTGTTGCATGATAATCAGTGTTGTTGGCAATTATTTTCAGATCATATTTTGTATTTACTTCTCCAAGGAAAGTCGTTGCAAGGTTTGAACTATCAATAGTGTAATAATAAACGGCGTTTCCACCAGATGAATCAACGCTGTATTCTTTCAGCTTTTGTGTTTTATTTCCGTTTGATACATATACCATGGCATCGTGTACAAAAGCGCCGGCCAATAACGCAGGCGTAATCGTACTGAAATAATCAAAGCTTTTGGAGAGAACTACAACAGGTGGTTGTCCGTTTTCAATGGAGGCATCTACCACAAGGATATCGTCAGCTTTATTTAATTTAAAATCAATATTTTTTTCACAGGATGCAAGGACGAACGCACAAAGTAATATCAACGGAATTTTCATTGATACAAAATTAAAGAACCATAGTTTGGTAATGCCACGAATTACACCAATTAACACGAATTTTTTGACCATTATTTTATTGCCTGGCTAACTGCTAATCACCAAGATCTATTAACCTCAATTATTTTTACAAAGTCCCATAAAATAAAAACCCCTCAAAAATTGAAGGGTTCTATTTAATAAAAAAACTTTATCCTAAATAAGCTTTTAGAGCGCTGCTGTATCTCGCTTTTTGAAGGCGCTTAATAGCTCTCTCTTTTATCTGGCGAATACGTTCTTTAGTCAAATCATATTTCTGACCGATCTGCTCGATGGTAACACCATTCTCGCCGTCAAGGCCAAAATAAGCATTTACGATCTCAGCTTCACGAGGGCTTAACGATTTTAAAACGCGGCGGATTTCATTCTTCAATGAATCGTGCATTACATCTTCGTCAGTTTCTCCGGGCCCTTTTAAAAGATCACCCATGGCAACATCTTCAGCCTCGTGTACCGGCGCATCCAATGAAGTATGGCGGGTATTGCTTTGGAAAATATTGTTGATTTCCGTTTCGCTCATTTCAAGAATTTCAGAAAGCTCCTCAGTCGAAGGCTCTCTTTCGTGTTCCTGTTCAAAAGCCATGTAGGCCTTATTAGCTTTATTATAGGTGCCAATTTTGTTTTGAGGCAAGCGGACTAATCTGCCCTGCTCTGCCAACGCCTGCAAAATGGACTGGCGAATCCACCATACAGCGTACGAAATAAATTTGAAACCTTTGGTTTCATCAAAGCGTTGTGCCGCTTTTATTAAGCCGAGGTTACCCTCGTTAATAAGATCGCTCAATGACAACCCCTGGTGTTGGTACTGTTTTGCGACTGAAACTACGAAACGTAGGTTAGCTGTTGTGAGACGCTCT
>JBBPZF010000158.1:0-3076 GCA_038199105.1 Chitinophagales bacterium
TTTCCAGATACCTGGAAAGGAAAAAGAACAGGTTGCTTGTTACAGTTAGTGAGTATATTTTCTGGATAAATATTTGTGACACCATTATTTCCGGTGCGATAACTTTTAATATTAGTTCTTTCAAAAAATATATTTCCAATCATTTATAATTATTTATACTATGGCTAAAAGCATGTCTAAAAATCAAGCTGGTACTGATAAAAAAATGGAGAACCTGGCTCCACATACCGAAGACGGTAACGGGCAGTTTCTCACCACCGACCAGGGAGTGAAGATTAATGACAATCAAAATTCTTTGAAGGCTGGCGAAAGAGGCGGCACGCTAATAGAAGATTTTATTCTTCGTGAAAAAATTACTCATTTTGATCACGAGCGGATACCGGAACGCATTGTGCATGCCCGCGGTTCAGCGGCTCATGGATATTTCCAGGTATATGAATCAATGGCGAATTATACAAAGGCGGGATTTCTACAGGATCCTTCAGTGCAAACTCCTGTATTCGTAAGATTCTCTACTGTAGCAGGTTTCAGAGGTTCTGCAGATCTTGCACGTGATGTGCGCGGATTCTCAGTAAAGTTTTATACCGAAGAAGGTAATTATGATTTGGTGGGTAATAATATCCCTGTATTTTTCATCCAGGATGCGATTAAATTTCCTGACCTGATTCATGCAGTGAAACCTGAGCCACACAATGAAATTCCGCAGGCGCAATCTGCTCACGATACCTTTTGGGATTTTATTTCGCTGATGCCCGAATCCATGCATACGATTATGTGGGCCATGAGCGACAGGGCTATACCAAGAAGCCTGCGCATGATGGAAGGTTTTGGCATTCATACTTTTCGCTTTATTAATGCCCAGGGCAAAGGTTGCTTCGTAAAGTTTCATTGGAAGCCACTGCAAGGCGTGCATTCCGTAAGTTGGGATGAAGCTTTAAAAATAAATGGTAAAGATCCTGATTTTCATCGCCGCGATTTATATGAAGCGATAGAAAATGGCGCCTATCCCGAGTGGGAATTTGGTGTGCAGATAGTTCCTGAAAAAGATGAATTCAAATATCCTTTCGATCTGCTCGATCCAACTAAGATTATTCCTGAAGAAGAAGTTCCTGTGACACGAATAGGAAAGATGACATTGAACAGAAATCCTGATAATTTCTTTGCAGAAACAGAGCAGGTTGCATTTCACCCTGGCCATGTTGTGCCGGGAATAGATTTCACCAATGATCCTTTATTGCAAGGGCGTTTATTTTCTTATACTGATACGCAATTATCAAGGTTGGGCAGCCCTAACTTTCACGAAATTCCGATTAACCGTTCCATAAATACAGTTCATAATAATCAACGTGACGGACACATGCGCCAGCAAATTAATAAAGGTAAAACTGCCTATCAGCCAAATTCACTGGGTGGCGGATTTCCCGCGCAGGCAAAGATGTCCGAAGGTGGATTTACTTCTTATGCAGAAAGAATTGATGCAAAAAAAGTAAGGGCGAGAAGCAAAAGTTTTCATGATCATTTCAGCCAGGCAAGATTGTTTTATGTAAGCCAAAGTGTGCCTGAGCAAAACCACATTGTAAACGCCTTCAGTTTTGAACTTGGCCATTGTGATACCGAAGCAGTAAGAATGCGTGTAGTAGGATTGCTTACGCAAATTGATGGTGATCTTGCAAAGCGTGTTGCTGATAATCTTGGATTGAAAGTTCCGGCAAAGCCTGAGCAACCAATCAATCAAAGCTATGGTGCTGATATAAAACCCAGGGATGTGCAACCGGTTTTTGTACAGCAAAATGTAGAAACTTCACCGGCTTTAAGTATGGCAAATACAATTAAGAACAGCATCAAAACCAGGATGGTAGCCATTCTTGCAACAACCGGTGCAGATGATTCGTTGATGAAAATGAAATCAGCCCTTGAAGCAAAAGGTGCGATGACCAAAGTTGTTTCCATGAAATTAGGAACATTTAAAGGTGCTAATGGTGAAGATATTAAAGCCGACCAGGCTTTTCTTGGAGCATCTTCAGTGTTGTTCGATGCAGTCTTTGTCCCCGGTGGAGCAGATAGCGTAAATGCTTTAATAAGCAAGCCTGAAGCGATACTATTTATCAATGAAGCCTACAGGCATTGTAAGGCAATTGCAGCAACAGGTGAAGGTGTGAATCTCATAAACTCAACAGATGCGGGTGTAAAAATAAACGCAGAAAATGGAGCTGATAATTCAATGGCAAAGCTTGGCATTGTAACGGGCAAAAATTTTGACTCAAATACGGCAAACGCATTCATTGATGCAATAGCACAGCATCGTTTTTGGGAAAGAGAAGAGATGAGTAAGACACCGGCTTAGCAATTAATGATGAAAAATTAAGAATTGAAAATTAAAAATGAAAGGCGATCACAATTGGTCGTCTTTTCATTTCAATTATGTCCATGGTAAGTTAGTTCCCTCTCCATCTTTGGAGAAGGGTTGGGATGAGGTTTACCCCGGCATCCTCGTAATATATTTTTCCATTTGCTTTACCTGGTCAACGATCTGCGGAGTGGTAGGCTTACATGCTTTTACTTTTCTGAAATATTCTTTGGCAGCACGAAATTCCCGCTTATTGATCATGATAGATGAAAGCTGTAAATAAGCAGCAGCTTCATTTTCCTTATCGGGTAGCCCTGACCGTATAGCCTGGCGAATATATTTTTCCGCTTCTCTTATATTTCCTTTTTGCATGGAAAGCATTCCTAATTGAAGTTGATTTGCTCCCTCAGCTTCTTTCATCGGCATACCAAGGCTCAGGCTTTTCTTCATGTGTGCCTCAGCGCTTACATAGTCTTCATTTACCATAGCAAGGTTTCCTTTCAAAGTAAAATAAACAGAACGAACAGGCTTGATCAACAAAGCCGGAAACCAAATGGAGTCAATAACTTTTTGAGCGCCTTGCATATCGCCAGCTTCCATGTAACCTTGAATCAATCGCATTGGGCCAAATAGAAAATGCCCAACGATCAATACCAGCGCGATAAAATATAAAATAAAGGAAGGCCAAAAGCTCGTTTCAATATTTACAAAAACAGCAAGCAGCAAAAA
>JBBPZF010000159.1:0-7315 GCA_038199105.1 Chitinophagales bacterium
ATTCACCTTTACGCCACCGGCATATAAAAGCGTATCATTCTTATGATCAAGCACCAACATGCCTTGCAAAAGCATTTTATCAAAAAGCTGAAAGTCCACATGCTTAATTGAAACCGTGGTATGAAGATCTTTTGACAGGCGCTTCGCAACTTTGTGTATAATAAAATTTTGAAAAAAAGTAGTCTGCAGCAACGTCCATAGCACAAGCACAAGTATAAAAAATACCAGCAGGCATTTGAGGAATATTTTATAAACTTTTTTCAGGAAAAAAAAATTGATGCGCAAAAATAAACAAACATAAAGATTTAGAATTTTACGATAGGAGTGCTGTCGCTTTCTAAACAAGTCTTTAACAGTAAAGCGATAGAATAAGCTGGAAGGTGAAAATGTAAAACATTGCTTTGCCTGCAACTATTTTTGAGATAGATAAGATGAATTTATATTCTTACGGTGTTTGTCTGATGTCCACGAACTTTTTTATAATTGCTATAACCGATGCCCAGCATAGCATTTGAAGGAATTACATTTATCTAATCTCAAAAAAATAATTTATACTGCCGGTAAAAGATCAATAATCCTTAAATTTAATATCAGAAAAACGTTTCATAATGCTCGAAGAAAAAAACGATCAGCCCGATAAAAAAGCTGTATTGCATACTGCCCGGAGAAATTTTCTCAAGCAATCATCTCTTCTAACTGCACTTGCGATGGCGCCTCCATCATTGATAAAGGCTGCTGATAAAAATTTAGATGAAAAGTTCTCAAAGTATTTCGAACAGCAATCATTAAAGCTGGAAATAAATGGAGTGGACCATGAACTTAGTGTAGAGCCACGCGTGACCTTGCTTGATCTTTTGCGGGAGCAACTGCATTTCACCGGCACCAAAAAAGGTTGTGACTATGGCCAATGTGGAGCGTGCACAGTGCATGTAGATGGCAAGAGGTTTCTTTCATGCCTGAGCCTTGCCATCATGCAGAATGGTAAAAAAGTTACAACGATTGAGGGCCTGGCCGATGGCGATAAACTGCATCCAATGCAGGAAGCCTTTATAAAGCATGACGGCTTTCAATGTGGGTATTGCACGCCGGGGCAAATCATGTCGGCAGTTGCGTGTGTGCGTGAGGGTCATGCCGATAGTGACGATAACATTCGTGAGTATATGAGTGGAAATATTTGTCGTTGCGGTGCGTATCCAAATATTGTGGATGCTATTAAAGAAGTAAAAGAAAAAGGAGGTACAATATGATCAACTTCGATTATGTAAAAGTTTCTTCGTCAAAGTCAGCGATTGATGCATTGAATAAAGATGCATCATCCATGTTTATTGCCGGCGGAACAAACCTTGTTGATTTAATGAAAAGGGGAGTGGAATCTCCTGAAAAATTAATTGACATTACCAATCTTCCTTTGAAAAATATTGAAGAAGATAATGGAGTAATTCGCATCGGCGCTTTAGCATTGAACAGCGTGGTGGCAGAAGATAAACTCATCATGGAAAAACTTCCGTTGTTGTCTCTTGCATTGAAAGCAGGCGCTTCCCCGCAATTACGTAATATGGCCACCACAGGAGGTAACATGCTGCAGCGCACAAGATGCCCATATTTTTATGACACGACAATGCCTTGTAATAAAAGACAACCGGGAACAGGCTGCGGTGCATTGCATGGGTACAACAGGATGCATGCCATTTTTGGCGCTTCTGTAAGTTGTATTGCTGTGCATCCAAGTGATATGTGTGTTGCCCTGGCTGCTTTAGATGCAACGGTAATTGTAAACAGTAATAAGGGAGAAAGAAAAATTCATTTTACAGATTTTCATCGCTTGCCGGGCAATACTCCTGAGAAAGATAATAACCTGCAAAAAGGTGAACTAATCACGGCAGTGGAAGTTCCCATCAATGATTCACTGGCAAAAAATTCATTGTATATAAAAGTTCGTGACCGCGCATCGTATGCCTTTGCATTGGTATCGGTCGCAGCTGCACTTGACATGGATGGACACACGATAAAAGATGCAAGGCTGGCTATGGGCGGTGTAGCGCATAAGCCATGGCGCCTTACATCAGCAGAGAATTTCTTAAAAGGGAAAAGCGCGACAGAAGCAAACTTCAAACAGGCAGCAACCATCGCAATGAAAGATGCGAAAGTCTATGGCCAAAATAATTTTAAACTAAAAATGGCTCCCAACACAATTGTTCAAACATTGAAAACTGTTTCGGGGCTTTCATAAATTTTATAAGCCTTGACTCCTCTTTCGGACAGAAGTCGAGTTAGGCCTTTGTCTTGTTGAAATAGATAAAAATGGATTCTTTAAAAACTATAAAAAATTCGTTCTTCCCTCTTGGTTCGCCACATACTGTCCCTTCTCCTCTGGAGAAGGGGTTGGGGATAAGGCCGCCTCTCCCTCTCGACCGCGTAACCGGCAAAGCTGTAGTAACCGGCACGGCCAAATATGCGACAGAGCATGAGCTTGATAACATTACCTATGGGGTATTGGTAGGAAGCAATATTGCCAATGGAAAGATACAGGCAATGGATACAAAAGCGGCGGAAAGAGCACCTGGGGTACTCGCAGTAGTTACTTATCTCAATTCTCCCAAAGTTCCCAATTATGATTATGATGCAGGAGGCAATCCTGTAAAGGGACCGACAGGTGGCAAAGGATTACAAATCTTTGACGGCCCATATATTTATTTTAACGGGCAGCCGATAGCGTTAGTAATCGCTGATACTTTTGAAAGAGCTACGTATGCGGCTTCCTTAGTGAAAACTCAATATGAAAAAGGTAAACCTGAAACTGATTTCAGCGATGCCGGAAAAACAGTAAAGGCATTGGAAGGCGATCGTTATAAAGATTACATAAGAGGCGATGCAGATGCTTATAAAAATGGCCCGGTAAAAATTGAAGCTGAATATTTATTGCCCAATGAAGTGCATAACCCGATGGAACTTCATGCCATTACTGCTATGTGGAATGGTGATAGTAAAGTAACGGTGTATGATAAAACACAGGGCGTGGAATCAACGCAGCGAAGTATAATGAATGCCTTCAAACTAAAGGAAGAAGATGTACAGGTATATGCGCCTTTTGTGGGTGGAGGTTTTGGAAGTGCCTTACGTACATGGCCACACGAAATTGCTGCATTGCTTGGCGCCAAAAAAACAGGCAGACCAATAAAGCTGGTATTAACACGGCCACAGATGTTTTACATGGTTGGCTATCGTCCATATACTTTGCAAAGGATAGGATTAAGCGCAACTGCTGATGGAAAACTTACAGGTATTTCGCACCAGTCGGATTCTATTACTTCCATGTATGAAGAATTTAATGAGCGTTCTGTAAATGTTTCCCGAATCATGTATGCGTGCCCGAATGTGATGACCCAATACAGGGTGTATCCATTTAATGTGAGTACGCCCACATGGATGCGTGGCCCCGGAGAAGCAACAGGAGCCTATGCTTTAGAGAGTGCCCTCGACGAACTTTCTTATGCATTAAATATGGATCCTTTACAACTGCGCCTGGTCAACTATGCAGAAACTAACCCTGATACAGGCAAGCCATATTCAAGTAAATTTTTAAAAGAAGCGTACCAGTTAGCAGCAGATAAAATTGGCTGGAAAGACCGTAATCCAAAACCGGGTTCCATAAAAGATGGGGACTGGATGATAGGTTATGGAATGGCTACCGGGGTATTCGGCGCACACCGCGGAACTGCCAAAGCACTTGCAAGATTTCTTGTTGACGGAACCTTGGTAATTCAAAGTTCTGTAAGTGACAGTGGCCCGGGAACAGCAACAGCAATGGTAAAAATTGCTGCCGATGTATTTGGAATGTCTCCCGAAAAAATAAATTTTGAACTGGGCGATTCTTCTATGCCGCCCGGCCCTACACAAGGCGGCTCATCTACAACAGCCACGCTTGGTTCAGCGGTGCATGATGTATGCGAATCGCTGAAAGGAAAAATGGCTGACCTGGCAAAAGAGAATTCTGTTTTTCACACTACGGAAATACACAATGTAAAGCTTGAAGACCTCAGCTTTGAAAATGGCTACATGGTTTTGGCAGCAGACAAGTCAAGAAAAATTTTGCTTACAGACTTATTAAAAGATAATAATTTAAAACAGGTAGAGGTAACAGTAGAATCTTCACCAAATGATAAGATGAAAGACTATGTTGCCTATTCCTATTCCGCGCATTTTGTGAAAGTAGCAGTTCATGCCCTCAATGGAATGGTAAGAATAAAGCAGGTTGCTATTGGAGGAGATGCAGGCAAAATTATCAGTTTAAAAACTGCGGAAAGCCAGATGATTGGCGGTGCTGTAGGTGGCATTGGCATGGCATTGATGGAGGAAGGAGCTATCGATAACAGGTATGGCCGGTGGATGAATAATAATCTCGCTGATTATCATGTTCCCATACAGGCTGATGTGCCACATATTGATGCATTGTTTGTGAACAAACCTGATTATCTTTTAAATCCCATCGGCGCAAAAGGTATGGGCGAGATTGCTTTGATAGGTTTTGCCGCCGCGGTGGCCAACGCAGTGTACAATGCAACGGGTAAGCGTGTACGTGAGTTGCCGATTACGCCGGATAAGTTGATATAGAAAAGCGGCCTCCCTGCCCTCCAGGGGAGGGTTCAAGGCAACACATTTATTATAAATGTTTTTTTTATAAACTTTAGTACATTTCTTTTTTTTAATCAAACTAATAGAAATGAAAGATTTAGACAGGGTTGTCGGCAGAGCCAAAGTTACGGGAACAGCCACCTACGCAGCGGAATATGATTTCCCGGGTCTTGCTTATGGCGTGCTTTCCTGTAGCACCATCGCTAATGGAAGCATCACGGCGATGGATACAAAAAAGGCTGAACAGGCACCCGGTGTATTGGCTGTAATTACCCATCTGAATTTGCCAACGCCGCCCGGCTATAAGCCAACACCGGAAGAACAAAAATCGCCTTCTCCTTCAAAAGAATACAAAGTTTTTGCTGATAATATCATTCGCTTTAACGGGCAGCCGATAGCGTTAGTAATTGCAGATACATTTGAGCGGGCAACCTATGCAGCCTCACTGGTAAAAGCAGAATATAAAAAAGAAGCGCCCCATACTGATTTTGATGAAGAGATAAAAACCGGCAAGCCGGTAGATAGCGGCGATGATTTCAAGGATTATCTGCGTGGAAAAGCGGATGCTTATAAAACGGCGCCGGTAAAAATTGAGGCCGAATATACCATACCCATTGAAGTGCATAACCCTATGGAAATGCATGCTGTTACCGTTGTATGGAAAGGAGATAAAGTAACCGTGTATGATAAGACGCAATCCCTCGGGGATGCGCAAAAAAATATTATGGGGTTGTATAATTTGCCCGTGGCAAATGTTCACATCATTTGTAAATATATCGGCGGTGCTTTTGGCTCAGCTTTTAATTTTTGGCCGCATACTGCCGCAGCAGTAATTGGCGCAAAAAAGATTGGCAAGCCATTGAAGGTTACCTTGAGCCGCGACCAGATGTTTACGCTGGTAGGCTACCGCCCTGAAGCAATACAAAAGATCGGGATGGGTGCCAAACAAGATGGAACGCTGGTGGGCATTACGCATAAAGCAGAAGCAATAACAGCTACTTACCAGACTTTCACAGAAGGTATTGTAAATATATCCCGTACTTTATATGCATGTCCGAATGTAAACACGCGGTACAAAGTATATCCATTGAATTTTAGTGTGCCCACCTGGATGCGCGGACCGGGAGAAACTACGGGAACCTATGCTTTGGAATGTGCGGTTGATGAAATGGCTTATGCAGTTAATATGGATCCGCTTGCATTTCGCCTCCTTAATTATTCTGAAAATGATCCCGAACATAACCGGCCGCATTCCAGTAAGTTTTTAAAAGAAGCTTTTCAATTAGGTGCTGATGGAATAGGCTGGAAAGACAGGGATCCAAAACCCCGGTCTATGAAAGAAGGAGATTTACTTGTGGGATATGGCCTGGGCACAGGCGTGTTTATTGCATGGAGGGGCGGAGCATCTGTTGGAGTAAAATTTACCAGCGATGGTATGCTCATTCTTTCAAGCGCTGTTACAGATATGGGGCCGGGCACAGCCACTGCGATGACGAATTTAGCATCACAAAAATTTGGTATTTCTCCTGATAAAATAAAATTTGAGATGGGCGATTCCAACCTGCCGCCGGGCATATTCCAAGGGGGCTCAGGTACCACTTCTTCATTGGGAACAACCGTAAATAATGCAGCGATAACTATGAAACAAAAACTAGTTGACATCATTAAGCAGACATCAGTTTTTCATACCGAAAAGATTCATACAGTTGACTTGAAGGATTTAATTTTTGAAAACGGTTATATGACGCTTGCATCAGAGCCGGAAAGAAAAATAAGTTATACCGAAGTATTGAAATATGGAAATATGCCACAACTGGAAATGATAGAAAAGTCTGAAGGCTTTGATGGCGGCGGTTATACCAGCTATTCCTATTCAGCACATTTTGTAAAAGTACTGGTGAACCCTGAGACCGGAGTTGTAACCATCAGTAAAGTAGTATCTGCCATAGATGCCGGTACTGTAGTGAATGAAAAGACTGCAAGAAGCCAGATAATTGGCGGCGTAGTTGGTGGTATTGGAATGGCGCTTATGGAAGGCGGTGTAGTTGACAATCGCTATGGCAGGTGGGTGAATAATAATTTTGCTGACTACCATGTTCCCGTAAATAAAGACGTTCCACACATCGAAGCATTATTTGTAAATAAGCCCGACCCGATGATTAATCCAATGGGTGCAAAAGGAATTGGAGAGGTGTCTATGATCGGTTTTCCAGCAGCCGTTGCCAATGCGGTTTTTCATGCTACGGGTAAGCGTGTGCGTGAGCTGCCGATTACACCAGATAAGTTGATGTAGGAAAGCGGCCTCCCTGCCCTCCAGGGGAGAGTTCAAGGCAACACATTTTTACTGTCGGGCATCGTCTCCCGGATGGGACGATGCGGTAGGAATTTTTAGTATGAAAATTAAATGACGATAATCACATTGCCAGGAAAATTATTTTATAAATAATTCATTTAAAAAAAATAAAAATCTAAAACTTTATGACCCTTACATTAGACAAAGCAGAAAAAATAATCGCGGCTGCCAAAAAGAAAGCCATCAAGATGAAAGTAAAAATGAATATTTCTGTAGTAGATGCCGGTGCTAACCTGGTAGCTTTTGTTCGCATGGATGGTGCGTGGTTAGGTTCTGCAGATATTTCTTTAAAGAAGGCTAAAACTGCCCGTTTTTTTGATATGAACTCAG
>JBBPZF010000160.1:0-2297 GCA_038199105.1 Chitinophagales bacterium
AAATCTGGTAACGTGTTCACAATTTCAACCTATTAAATTCGTTTTTGTATCTTTGAAATTCGTATTAATTAAATAATGAAAAAAATAGTCACTTTGTTTTGCGCTTTGTCTTTAGTTATTGTAGCTAGTGCACAAACTAATATAAAAACTCCTGTTAAAGAAGACAAAGTGTCTTCAACAGCTACTGAAGTGATTTCTTTAAAAGAAAATGAATACGATTTTGGCAAAATTCCCCAAGGAAAGCCTGTAACCCATGTTTTTAAATTTAATAACGTCGGTAGTATTCCTTTAAAATTAGATAATGTACAGGCAAGCTGCGGTTGTACAACCCCTGAATGGAGCAAAGAATCAATACCTGCGGGCGGTTCATCTATAATTACGGTCGGGTATAATGCAGCCAACGACGGTCCATTTACAAAATCTATAACGATTGCATACAACGGAACGCAAAGCAAACAAATCAATATAAAGGGCGAAGTCTGGAAAACACCAGCTGCTTCTGCCCCTGAAAATTCAGGATTAGAATCATTAAAAAATCAATAATTACTTAAACCTCAAACTACTCGTAAAATGAAAAAATTATTATTCTCTTTGATGGCTTTTACATTTACCACTGCAATTTTTGCGCAAAAGAAAGTAGCTGCTGATGTAGCTAAATTGAATACAGAAACCTACGACTTCGGGAAAATAAAGCAAAACGTTCCTGCTACAGCAACTTTTGTGGTAACCAATATTGGCACGGAGCCATTAATAATTGAGCAGGCAAATCCCACATGTGGTTGTACCATTTCTGATTATACCAAAGCACCTATTGCGTCGGGTAAAACTGGCTATATTAAAGCAACATACAACGCAGTGGCACTCGGTGGAATTCATAAAACACTCACAGTAAAATTTGCGGGTGTTGATGAAATAAAGCAGATCAATCTGGCAGGCGAAGTTTTAGAGCCTAAGGCTTACGACACCTGGGCTTCCACAAATAAAACATCTACTGATGATAAAATGAATGTAAAGGTGAAAGATGATGGCGACAAAGTAAAAATAGAAACCAAGACCACATCAGGCACAACCAAATCAAAAACTAAAAAAGGTAAAAAGGTTGCAGATAAAAGCGTTGTAAAAAAATAAGCTAAATTTTTCAAGCATATAGCCCTTCCCGAGAAATCGGGAGGGGTTTTTTATTTGCCTCACCCTCCGTTCCTCTCAAGAGGGAGGTGGAGCCAAAAAATATATATCATCATTTGTTCTAACAGAATAAGAATAGGCTTTGTGTGTTTGTAAGTCGCCCTACCGGGGGACTTAAAGGGAGCTACACCTTCTTGATCTCCCCCAACAAATCCTGTAAAACTTTTTTTGCATCGCCAAATAGCATAGATGTTTTTGGTTGAAAGAAAAGATCATTTTCTATTCCTGCATAACCGGGTTTCATGCTTCTCTTGTTCACTATTATATTTTTTGCAAGCTCCACTTCCAAAATAGGCATTCCATATATTGGGGAATCAGCATCATTTTTTGCCGCAGGATTTACTACATCGTTAGCCCCGAGGATTAATACCACATCGGTAGTTTTAAATTCATCGTTTGCCTGTTCCATTTCCTGGAGTTTCTCATAACTCACATCCGCTTCTGCAAGCAGTACATTCATATGCCCGGGCATTCTTCCAGCAACCGGGTGAATAGCATATTTTACTTCAACACCTTTTTCATTTAACACCTTTTCCAACTCATGGCATGCATGCTGTGCCTGGGCAACTGCCAATCCATATCCCGGTACTATCATTACTTTATTTGCATAACTCATCACCATCGCAGCATCACTTAAAGAAATTTCTTTGTAATGACCCTGATCTTTTCCGCCTGTAGCTGAAGCAGAATTACTGTTACCTCCAAAAGACCCTACTAACACATTAACCAAACTCCTATTCATTGCTTTGCACATTAAAATTGTAAGCAATGTTCCTGCCGCTCCAACTAAAATTCCCCCGGTCAACATTACTTTATTATCATACAAAAAACCACCACATGCTGCCGCAACACCAGTAAAAGAATTTAAAAGAGAAATTACAACCGGCATATCAGCACCGCCGATGGGCATTACAAACAGTACTCCATAAGCCAATGACAAAGCGAGAATCCCATACAATAAAAAGCTATGTGCAGGATGAATTACAAGGTACACTCCTCCACCAAGCGCAACTGCTAAAAGTATGAGGTTAAGAATATTCTGACCGGCAAAGCTGAAATCCTTCACCTTCCCATTCAACTTCCCCCAGGCAATCATACTGCCTGCAAACGAC
>JBBPZF010000161.1:0-8646 GCA_038199105.1 Chitinophagales bacterium
ACAAACAGCAATAAAATTCTACAACTTATAATTGAATTATTTATTAATAATTCAGCGAACTTAATCTAATAATCATTGGCGGACTTGTCCGGTTTGCCTGCAGCCTTTTTAGATTTATCATCAATAGGTTTACCCGTTTTTTTATCAATCGTTTTAGGCATCACAGCTTTCGGTTGTTTATCATCTGTGACCTTTGCCGGAGCTTCTTTTACAGGTGCATTCTTATTCAAGTCCTGTGTTATGTTCACCGGTCCTATTACCTTTTTTTCAACAGGTGGAGGTGTGGTTTTCTTATCTTTACCGAATTCTGATTCTACCGGTACATTCGGTTCTGAGTAATCACCCGCATCACCATTTCCCTGGTCTTCTGTAAAATCGTTTCCTTCGCCCTTCTTCACAATCGCCGAAAAATTTTGATCTGCATAAATCGGATCATTATTCAACTCTGCAGGCTTTTGAAATTCTGCGCTGGGATCTATCCCAAGTTTTTTATCAGCATATACTTTTTGCATAAAAAAAGCCCACTCCGGCATCGCCAATTCATTACCACCACCAGTATTAGAAATTCTTAAAAATGGATCATCGCAACCTACCCATGCGCCAGCAAGAATCTGTGGCGTATAACCCATAAACCATCCGTCTGTGTTATCATTCGTGGTACCCGTTTTTCCACCCATTTCAGACTTTATTCCATAACGGTCTCTCATTGCATGGCCGGTGCCAAAGTCCACAACACCCTGCATCATTTTATACATCGTAAAGGCATCCGCTTCGCTTATGATCTGCTTCGATTCTGATTGAAAGCTTTCCAGCGTATTGCCGTTTTTATCTTCTATCCTGTTTATGAAAATCGGCTCTGTATTAAAGCCCCTGTTAGGGAACATTGTATAAGCTCTGAGCATTTCGATAAGCTGTATGTCGGCAGAGCCAAGCGCAATAGAAGGGACCACAGGTATCTTACTTTTAATGCCACAAAGATGCGCAAACTCAGCAGTTTTCTTAGGGCCGATGCGGCTCATAAGATCCCACGCAGCAGCATTCAGCGATTTAGCAAGGCAATAAGCCATGGTGCCGCCACCGCCGGATATAGTTTTGTTGGCAAGTGTGATTGTCTTACCGCCTATATAACTCTCGGGGTTTAGGCCTGCATCTGTAAGTGCAAGTGTGTACAGCAAAGGCTTAAAGGTGGATCCCACCTGGCGATTAGTCGTTACGTGATCGTATTTAAACCAGTTGAAATCTATGCCGCCCACCCACGCTTTTATTTCACCGGTCACAGGATCCATTGCCGCAAATGCCGTCTGCATCATTTGCTTGTTGTATTTTATGGAGTCAAGAGGTGTCATAACGGTGTCGGTTGAACGATTTACATTCCATGCAAAAATTTTCATCTTTACCGGCTCATTAAAAGTCTTTTTAATTGCTTCATCTTTCAGCCCTTCTTCTTTTAAATTTTTCCATCGCTCACTTTCATGCATTGCCCTGTTTAGAATATCCTCGTGCCCCTTCCATACATTTCTGGGTAATTGGGCATTGAATTTTTTCTGCATAATAACCATGTGTTTTATCATGGCTTCTTCGGCATATAGCTGCATTTTAGGATCAATGGTGGTATAAATTTTCAAACCATCGCGGTACATATCATAATTATTACCAGTCACCGGATCCTTATGGGTTTTAGACCATTCATCCAGCGTTTTGACAAGCACCGAGCGGAAATAAGGAGCTATACCGAGGCTTTCATCCAGCTTCTTAAATTTAATATCAAGTGGTGCTTTCTTCAGCGAAGCAGCTTGTGCTTCGGGAATAACATTGTTAGTAACCATACGGTCAATTACAAGATTTCTCCTGCCTGTTGCTGCGACAGGATGCCGCACCGGATCATATTGTCCCGGTCCACTTAACATGCCCACGAGAAGAGCTGCTTCATCAACGGTAAGGTCTGCGGGTTCCTTTTGAAAGAAAACTCTTGAAGCATTTCTAATACCAAAAATATTTCCCCATGAAACTCTGTTGAGGTACAATGCTATGATTTCCTGCTTCGTAAAATTCTTTTCCAGTTTAAGCGCGACAATCCATTCTTTTAATTTGTCGGTACCTCTTTTTAATACAGACCCGCGGCCCTGTCCCAAAATGTTTTTGGCTAATTGTTGTGTAATTGTACTGGCACCGCCTTCCTGTCCCAAGCCCTTTACCGCCCGTCCGATAGCGATCACATCAATGCCTGAATGGTCATAAAATCTTACATCTTCTGTTGAGATGAGCGCATCAATTACGTGCGGGGAAATATTTTTATAATCAACAGAGACACGGTTCTCTGTATAAATTTTTCCCATTAAAGTAGTACCGTCATTTGCATAGATTTCTGAAGCAAGATTTGCCTGCGGATTTTCCAACTCCTGCAAAGAGGGCAGCTTGCCAAATAGGCCAAAATTTACGGCGGTGAAAACAAGCACTACCATCAGCAGGCCAATAAAAACCATAGCCCACAATATTTTCACGCTTGGCCTTGTTCTTTTCTGTTTGGCTTGTTTTTTATTTTGCGGATTTTGTTTTTTGTTTTGCATTGTGTTTTCTTTTCTGCTTCCAATAAGGATTTATAGAAATGATTACTTAAAACTTACCAGGGTATTTTTTATTCAAAAGATCGAAATAATTCTTTAATTCTTTATTCTGTTTCAACAGCTCAAGGTTGGTATTCGAGATAATAAAAAATGAATACTTGTCAGCAGGCAACCACGACACTTCGTTCGGTGCATCTTTCTTAATACGATCTAAAAATTTCATCGCCTCATCGGCTGTTTCAAATTGTGTGAATACTAATAAAGTCCTGTCTTTATCCAGCGTATCTTTTGTTATTTGCAAATTAAGCAAACGGAATTTCTCAAGATCATAACGGTTGAAAGCATTTTTTGCCTCACTGCTATAGATAGGATCAACCTTGGTAAGCATCATCACTACATATTGCGGCGTAAGTGGGTCGAAGATGAAAGTGCCATTGCTAACCGGCGGCGCTAATTTTTTATCGGGATTGATCACCGCTTTTTCCGCTACTACTAATTGTTTCTGTGGTTGAATATTTTCAACCGGCTTATTTCCATTCTGCACCACGTTCTGGCTGATCTTCGCAGAATCATACACTATTATGCGGGGATCTTCTTTAGCTCTTTCAATTGTAAGATCTGATAAATATTTTTCTATCTCGCCCCTGCGGCCCAACACATCTATCAACGTTTCGGCCTTGTCCTTTAAAGGAGAATTGGGATATTCCGTAACTATCTTGCCCAGTATTTTTATAGCTTCCGAATCCTGGCGCTGGCGTATATAATACATAGATTGTATATAAAGCAACTGCGGACTCCAGTAGTTGATTCCATATATACTGTCTGCCTGCTCTTTTTGCTTTGTGGCCTCCGCAAAATTTCCTTCAATAAATAATTTATAAATATCCTCGTAACGTCTTGTTGCCGCCGTGTCTTGCTTGGATGGGTTTAAGGAACCGGGATGCTTGACGTGTTGCGCAAACTGGCTCTGTCCAAATTTATTCAGCACAAGATTTTTATAATAATTGGCTTTCTGTAAATCACCGGTTTTATCATAGCAATAAGAAAGATTCATATACAATTCCCCGTCATACAAACTATCGGGAAATCTTTTGAGCGACCGCTCGTACGCATCTATAGCCGCCGGATAATCTTCCAGCAAGTTCTGATAATTTTTTCCAAGATGAAATAATGAATTAGAAATTTTTGTATTTGAAAAATTCAGTAATTCTTTGGTAAGAGGGACATTTGCCATAAGCCCTTCAACAGAAACATCATTTTGAACCGGGGAGGCAGGTGTTTGAGAATCATTGCCTAATATGGGATTTCCGGCTGCATCAGTCGTTGGTATCTGATCAATATCAGGATTACCTAAAGGATCTCCTGACAAACCATTGATAGGGCTTTTGGTGGTAAAATTTTGATTACGTGCGGAAACGTCCGTTGATGAAATCCGCCTCCAGTTATCAATATTTTCTCTCTTGCCCCAAACGCGTTTAAACTCTACAAAACCTTTTGATTTTAGAGAGGCATTATAGAAATACCAATCGCCTTTACTATCTGCTGAGGCAAAAAGATCGGGCGCAGCATTTTGTGTATTAAAAAAATCAGCCGCGGAATTTGTATAATCTACATCAGCATCAGTAATGCCGCGTTCTTTCTTTAAGGTTTTAGATAATTTTTTTATGTATGCATCACGGTCTGCCGGCGACATTGCCGCAATAGACTGCAGGCTGTCTTCTCTTTCTATTACGTTTAAATTCTCTACAATTTTCTCAAGTGCATTTCTGCGGTCACGTATCTGCGTGAGGTCTCCAAGCGTGGTATCGCCGGTTTGCAGGCTATCATAAAAAGCAAAAGCTTCTTTATAATTTTTATTACGATAATTTATCTCTGCTAAATTGAGGAAGGCCCTGTTTTTGTACGATACATTCAATTCATTATAAAAAATACTTTTCTTAAAATAATAAACAGCAGCGGCGGTATCAGGCTTCTCCATGGCAAGATCAGCTGCTGAGAAAAATATAATATCACGGTACAGGTCGTACTTATCTTTTTTTGACATGTGCACGAGCCTAATGATACTTTTGTCAATTTCTGAAGGGTCTTTGCTCTTCAGCATTTTTGCTTTATTGAGATTAGCATAAATATCCATCAACGGATCAGTAGTATGACGAATCGCTTTATCATAATAATCAGACGCCGTTGCCTGGTCGTTATTTATTTCATTCAGTTGAGCAAGCAGGTATTCACGTCTTGCCTTATCTTCCACATCAATGGCATTTGGTAATGCATTTTCAAGATGGCCAATGGCGCTGTCATACATTTGCTGGTTATAGAACCAATAAGCCCTTGTTTCCTCCAACGCGGGCTGAAGCCTTCCAGGAAATGCCGGATCGTTTACGAGGGTGTTTATCAGCCCGGCCGCATCGGCATATTCCTGCATTTCTATCAGCGTCTTTATTTGCCATATAAATGCATCGTTCCTGCTTGGCGGCCTGGAAGTGGCTTTGTCAATAAGGTTGCGGTCTTCTTTGCTGGAAATACTTAGCGCATGATTTCCATTATCGTTTGAACCAACGATCAATTGGTCATCATCTTTCTTTTTTCTCGGGAAAAGGTTGTAGTTAATAAATTGAAATGTCATGGAGGCAGAGTCAAAATCCTGCCGCAGGTAATAAGCTTTTCCTATAAGAAGGTATAAATTATCAACCCAATTGCTTCTAAGATCGTGTAATAAAATGCCGGCAGTTGCTTTATAAATTACAGAATCAAGCTCGGTGCTTTGCGCAGCAGTGCCATTAAGAGAATAGCTGTAAAATGGAAGGAGTTTGGCGTAGTCATCTTTATTGGACAAACGTGCCCTTTCAATAACCTCGTTTATTTTATTATTCGCATTAAAATAATAGTTATAATGGATTACTTTATTATCAAAAAATCTCCGGGGAAGGGTAAATTTTTTTTCGCCAGTCTTTTCTGATTTAAGTGTTTTAGTTTTAAATTTTTCAGGCTTGTCTTTTTCCAGATCAATGGTAATTTTACCTAATTGAGCATGAAGCTGAGGAAGTAAGAAAAATGAAAACAATAGAATATAAAAGACTTTTACCATCCGGCTGTTCATGAATTTAACAAGTTTTACAGAAGTATTACAGAGGAATAGGAGCATATCTCTATTAACTTCCATTCCGCAAAAATATTTTAAAAATACGGTTATTTCAGGCTTATTATCTTTTAATGGGCACCGTTCAGTATTTTTAACAACCTAAAAAATTACTATGGCTTTGCCTCCAGGCAATACATCTCTAAAGCGGCTTCGAAACCGCTACCGGCTTGTTGTTCTTAATGAAGATACTTTTGAAGAAGTGGTGGCTTTTAAGATAAACAGGGTAAGTGTTTACATTGCTCTTTGTACATTATTTGTGGTATTGGTAGGGGCTACCGTAGCTTTGATAATGTTTACGCCCCTGAAGCTCTATATACCGGGCTATGGAGAGGCACAAAAAGCAAAAGAGTACGAAATGCTTAAGGTGAGGGCCGACTCTATTGAGCAGGCCTTGCTGAAAAAGCAACAATATATAAATAACATTGAAAAAGTATTGCAGGGGAATGTGGTGCCGCTCGATACGACGCGGCTAAAGGTAAAAGACGTTGAAAAGAGCCACGACTAAAAGCATCTTAAATTTTAAAAAATGGATTCTGGAAACGAAGGGAATAAACAACTATACCGCTACGCTGGTATGGCCATGCAATTTTTAGTAAGCATCGGGCTCGGTGTGTTCATGGGGTTGAAAATAGATCAATGGACTAATATATCATTTCCGCTATTTGTATGGCTGCTTCCTTTATTAATTATATCCGGCATGTTATACTTTTTTATAAAAGACACTTCTACCCGGAAATAATTTTTATGATGATAAGAAAATATACGCCTCTTTTATTACTGTTCGTAATTGTAATGGTGATAATTTTTATTTTTAAAGCAGTATTACAATCGGCAGGCTTCAATATTTCCTTCCTTTATATTGCCAACACTATCTTATTTGCTTTAAGTTTTTCAGGATTTTTACTGCAACTGAAAGGGTTGCGGTCTGCTAATAACAATGCCTTTATCCGAGGGGTATATGCCTCATTATTGTTGAAGATATTTATTGTCATCATTGTCGTGTTTGCTTACGTGTTTCTCACGCACGGTAAAATAAATAAGCCGTCGTTATTTACCTCTATGGGTTTGTATATCGTTTATACCTGTGTGGAAGTAGCCCAATTAATGAAAATTGTCCGTACGAAAACCAATGCTTAGAAAAGAATCTCCCCTTCAGCAGTTAAGTATTTACCTACCGGAAGGTTCGTTTGAAGAAGTGGCGAAATACCTTACTGATTTTAAGGTGCATCTAACAATCACCCGTGAGCGCAGAAGTGTTTTAGGTGATTACCGAAACCGGCTGCCGGATAAAAACCATCGCATAAGTGTAAATGGGAATCTTAATAAATATTCTTTCCTCATAACCTTATTGCACGAGCTTGGTCACCTCGTTGCTTACGAAAAATTTGGTAACCGAATACAGGCGCATGGTAAAGAATGGAAGACTGAATTCGGAAAAATATTGGCAGTATTCGTTTCTAAAAAAATATTTCCGGATGATATAAAACATGAACTAATAAAAAGCCTAAAAAATCCCGCCGCGAGCTCGTGTGCTGAAGATGCTTTGTTGAGAATTCTGCGGAAATACGACGCACATAAGCCAGGCATTTTCCTCCTTGAAGAAATACCCCCTCAAAGCATGTTCAAGGTAAAAGGTGGCCGCACTTTTACGAAAGGAAATAAGGTGCGAAAAAGATTTTTGTGTAAAGAAAATCCTTCCGGGAAATTGTTTCTTTTTAGCCCGGTAGCAGAAGTTGAACTTGTAAGTGAATCATCATAGATCTTTTACCATCCAAACGCTGCAACCGCCGTGGCCGCTGTTTCCTAAAGCCTTTTCAATATTTTTAAACCCCGAATTATTATACATTGATATAGCAGTTTTTAATTCGGGCATTGATTCCAGGTACATCTGCTTATAGCCTATTTTCTTTGCTTCGCTAATACATTTTTCTAATAAAGTTTTGCCGAGACCTTTTCCTCTTGCTTCCTTTGAAAGATACATTTTTACCAACTCGCATGTGTACGATGGTAAACCTTCCGTCGGAAAAATTCCGGCTCCGCCTAAAATTTTATTTCCTTCTTCTGCAATAAAGTAAGCGGAGCCTTCCTGCTTAAAAACTTCATGCAAATGATCGGTTGTTTCATCGAAATAAACAGTACCACGTTTGGCAGCACCAAACTCTTCAAGAGCTGTGCGTATTATAGCCGCAATCCGGGCATCATCTGTTTCTAAGATTGCTCTTATTTTTATTTGATCTGGCAAATCTTTACTATTTAAAGAAAAGTTTTTGGAAGATGTGTGACTAATTTACAAAATTCCAAATCACCCCAATCCTGAAAATATAACCGGGAGTGGGGTAGTTTGGAGCCGCAAAATTATTATTAGTAAAAGCAAATCCATCTGTAAAGGAAACAGTATTCAGGTTCTCTAATTTTACGATGGCTGTAAATGATTTAATCCTGAAATTAAAATAAGCGCTCACTTCAGGAAGATTGCTAATCACAAGAGAATCCTGTGGAAAAAACTGTCCTTCTATCGGTGAATAATTATTGGCTTTATATGGAGTATTATATTGAACATCTAAGCCCGTGCTCAGGTTCAGATTTTTAAAAAATACGCCCTCAAATGCAAGCCGTTGCCTCGTATAAAAAAGTGGCACCCGTATGGGGTTATTCCCTGTGGTTTGTTGCACCGTAAAATCGCTGTATAAATTAAGACGGCCAACAACTTTGTTTTTGGTAGAAGCAACAAATTGGGTAATGTTTAAAAGCCCGTTGAACTGGTCTGCTTTGGAATAATTAGTAAAATAGGTATAGTTCGCAATAGATATGTTACGGGCAAGCAGTTTAAATTTTGGGTTATTGGCTTCCGCAGAAATTACGGTAATATTTTCTTTTTTTGTATCTAAATTATTTCCAAAATTGAAAGCAGAATTTCCCTCAAAAATATAAGAAGGAGAG
>JBBPZF010000162.1:0-2338 GCA_038199105.1 Chitinophagales bacterium
AGAGGAGAATTACGATCAGACATTTATAAGGTTTTGCAAAGAAAAGGAAATGTGATGAAAAAAATCGAATATTTTTTTCTATAGGATTTGTATTTTAAGATCAAACGCTTGTCCGCATTGGAGTCGACAAACTTTGTACAACTTTGCTTCTTCAAAATTAACTTCATTGCTTAATTCAGAATAATTCGTGACATGATAGTTTTCATTCAAATTTTCTTGGCACCTTTTCTTAGCGCAATTGAAAAACTTATTCAAAGTTGTAACGTTCCAATTGCAGCTAATCCGTTTTACTATCTAACAACAAAGCTTTTAATATTTTAATTAGCTTTCATAGATAGTATATGAAGATGCGGAAAGGGTTTAAATAAAAATGAAAATGAATACAAATTGGCAAAATGAGATAGTATTGTATTGAACTGCACACATATTTTCAAATGGATATTTTTCCATTAACTCTAGGTAAAATGTCTATAGATGAACGCGTATTCGCAGTATATCAAATTTTTCGGTTCGCACAACGATTTTTATATATTGCATTATTATTGCAAAAGGTTTCTCAATATCTCTGTAAGCCATACTCTAATTTCCCATCTTTAATCTTTTATCCATCTGTAAGCCATCTCTTTCCAGGCAAATCTCTCGTTTTTTTTGTCAGGCATTTTCGCCACATCATAATTAGGTAATAATTAAATCTTCATAAATGAAAAGATATCTGTTGCTTTCCACAATCGTATTTATGTCTTTTACAACCGCGTTTACTCAGAATGTCAGTATCAACAATGACGGCTCCGCTCCCAACCCCAGTGCTATGCTGGATGTAAATAGCCCGCTCAAAGGTGTATTAATTCCCAAGGGTCACTCTCACGGGCATCGATGATATCACTACCGTTGCATCGCCTGCCACTTCGCTGTTAATTTATAATACGGCTTCCACGACAGGTTTAAATGCTGTTAATCCTGGTTTTTACTATTGGAATGGTGATACATGGATTGCATTAAGTACCGGTGCGTCCAGCTTAAAAAAAGATAATACAGACAGTATTTTAAATAATGGTTATGCAACTGTATTCAGCCGGAACAAAGCACGGGATTCTGTACAGGCTAACGTAGATGTAAACAGCGCCAGTATTTCCCTTAAAAAAGATAATTCTGATAGTGCGGATTTAAAAACCGGCTACACTACCTTGTATCAAAATAGCTTAAAAGAATCGCCTTTAACCTTTAAGGCCGGGCTAACAAGGACCGGGAATGATGTAAAAAGTGATTTATCTACTGGAGTAATTGGCGGCCAAACAATTATTGGTTCTACTTCCACAAATTCCGGGCTGACTTATATAGCTACAAATGGCGCCGGCACTACCGGGGCAGATCATATCTTTAAAGTTGGCAATAATGGTGCGGTGGAAGCCATGCGCATCGTAAGTGATTCCCTGGGCTACGTCGGAATTGGAACCGACGCACCTACTACCGTGTTACATATTAAAAAGAATTTGCCTGCTCCGGGGCACAATACAGTTCTCAAAATTGAAAATGCTTATGGTGCCGGAAATTTTGGATTTAATGTATACGGCGGTTATTGGGCAAATTCAGCAGTTTACAATGGGAATGGCGGTGGATTTAATATATACAACTATCAGCAAACAGGTTTTTTTGGTATTCAAACAAATGGCAATGTCGGCGTTGGAACCATTAATCCATCTGCATATTTGGAAATCAGATCTGGCAGTAGTGCACATGTGCCTTTCAGGCTTAATTCGGGATCGCTGGCTTCCACTACTTTAGCGGGAGGTATCGAGTTTTTAAATGATAATTTTTACGGGACAATTACCACAGGCCGTACCAGAAAGACGTTTGCATTTTTAGAAAGCCCTACGTTTACTGGTACTGTCGGAGGTATTACCCAAGGTATGGTTGGTTTAGGAAATGTTGATAACACAAGCGACATAAATAAACCTATATCAACGGTAAGTCAAACGGCCCTCGATGCTAAATGGGATACAAAAGGCAACGAGGGAATAAGTGGTGCAACCAACTTTATCGGAACTATAGATAACGTCTCGCTAAACTTAAGAGTGAATAACCAAAACGCCGGGAGGGTTGATAATACTTTATTAAATTCTTTTTGGGGCTACCTGGCCGGAAATATAACTGCAACCGGCACCGGCAATACCGCCATCGGCGCAAACAGCCTCGCTACGAATAATACCGGTAACTCTAATACAGCGCTGGGAAGCGGGGCAAATGTGTCAGTGGACGGATTGACAAATGCCACCGCGATTGGTAGCGGCGCGGTAGTAAATGCAAGTAACAAAGTTCGTATTGGAAATGCCTCTGTGTC
>JBBPZF010000163.1:0-2350 GCA_038199105.1 Chitinophagales bacterium
AATAATAATGTTATAAAAAATGCCACTGACTTTTGAAGCAGTAGCATGATTCCCTGCACGAAGGTGATTAAAATTATTACCAACGTATGCTATATTACCAACGTATGCTAAGCATTTAAGCAAAATCAATAAGATCCTGCGTCAACTTTTCTTTTTCCGTAAACCATAAACCATGCGGCGCTCCTTCATATACAATAAGCCTTGCATCTTTTATAAGCTTTGCGCTTTGTTCGCCTGTAGCTTTTATCGGAACCGTTTTGTCTGCATCTCCATGAATAACAAGTGTCGGAACATTTACATTGGCCATATCATTTCTAAAATCTGTGAACGCAAATGCTTTCGCGCATTCAAGGGTAGCAATGGGAGAGGAATCCATAACCTTCGTTAAAGCGTTTTGCAGAAAAGCATCACTTACAGGATGGTTTATTAGCGACACGCCATAAAAAGTTTTATTAAAATCCTGCATGAAACCGGGCCGGTCTTCTTTCATTCCTTCAGCCATTTGCTCAAATACTTTTTGTGGCACACCCTCCGGATTATCAGGAGTTTTAAGCATATATGGAGTTACACAACTTGCCAGCACCACTTTTGAAACGTGTGCGTTTCCATAGTGCGTAAAATATTTAGCGATCTCTCCCCCACCCATAGAAAAACCAACAAGCATTACATCTTCCAGGTTCAATTCATCCATCAATGCTTTGAGACCGCCGGCCATGGTATCATAATCGTATCCGCTAAAAGGGCGGTCTGATTTACCAAAGCCTCGCCTATCGTACGTTATGCAACGAAAACCTTGTGCCGTTAAAGGTGTTACCTGGTATTCCCACATTGAACCGCTCAGCGGCCATCCATGAACAAAAACAATCGGCTTTCCCTTGCCCAAATCTTCGTAATAAATATTTACAGGTTCAGAATT
This sequence comes from Chitinophagales bacterium, assembly GCA_038199105.1. GTDB lineage: Bacteria > Bacteroidota > Bacteroidia > Chitinophagales > Chitinophagaceae > Ginsengibacter. Next base: position 917 of record JBBPZF010000163.1, read on the forward strand.
TTGTTGAGAAGATTTAATAAAAGGCATAATGTTTTTTTTAGTAAATGATTTTAGATTGATACGAGCTTCCAAAACACTGCCGCTTAATCTATAGGTAAAAAAATGATTAAAGCGTATTTACTAAATGAAATGTAGAATTATTGCCCCTAAGCAATCAGCAATTTTCTGTTTAGGGGTAATGGTACCATCAAAACTATTTCCAGATACTGTTAAGCTGCGCATATACAAGCTTATTTATAATAAACTTTCCAGGTGATTGAATTTGTATTTTCTGATAAGGTTCGTTAGGAAAGAAAATTTCAGTCATCACCGTTAATCCCTTGTCGGCAAACAACTCTACGGAAGCATCATCTATTATTAAAGTGATATCCAGGTTCATTTCATTGGATAACCGTGGAGCATAGTGAACTTTGCCAAAGCCTTTTTCAAAATCAACTTTACCGGATTTTGTCCTGTCAATATAATAGCTATTTTTTTCTTTGTTGTAACCGATAACTAATTTTTCTCCTTGCGTATTTGATAATGTAATTGAAAAGGTTTTAATCTTATCTGAGTTCAAATTTATTTTTACCGGACCAACAAGTTTGCCCACTTTTGCTGAAAGATCGTAATCAGTGGCATCGGAATTTTGTACTATCACAGGTTTTTCTTCCAGGGTATTCAGTTCTTTTACTGGCAAAGAAGTAACCATATATTTCTCCCCATTCTTTTCAACACCAAGTTCGCGTGGCATGGTAAACGCGCTTCGCCATTTTACAGTCGGTACTACGTTGGCATATTGCCAGTTGCTCATCCATCCAATAAAAATTTTCCGCTTGCCGGTATTAGACCAGGTGATGCCTGCATATTCATCGGGGCCATAATCTATCCATCTTGTATCGGTTTGATAAGGAGTAAAGACTTTACCATCAAACTGCCCCGTAAAATATTGTGTGGCTGATCCTCCATTCGGGCCGCCAGGATTAAGATTCACAATTAATATCCATATTTTCTCTCCATTATAATCTAATGCAAACAGGTCCGGGCATTCCCATACGCCGCCATGTGCACCAACTTCTTTTCCGAATTCGCTTTCCTTCGTCCATGCTTTCAGGTTAGGTGAAGAATAAAAAGTTATATGATCCAAAGTTGCGAGGGTCATTATCCATTTTTTCGCCTGTTCATTCCAGCTTACTTTGGGATCGCGAAAATCCTTTATTCCCGGATTTTTTAATACCGGGTTGCCGAAATATTTCGTCCATGTTTTTCCTTCATCAAGGCTATAAGCAATGCTTTGATTCTGAAAAGTGATGCTGCCCGATTTTTCGCCAACGGGATCATGATGTGTAAAAATCGCTACCAGCGGCACTTTGCCATCTTTACCAAAGCCTGAGGTATTGTTGGAATCCACAACGGCGCTTCCTGAAAAGATGTAACCAAGACTATCAGGATACA
>JBBPZF010000164.1:0-4298 GCA_038199105.1 Chitinophagales bacterium
ACCATACACAGGCAGTGCGCTTTTTTCCGGCATGTAGTAATCGCTGTAATCGTCCCACGACCAACCCGGCCCCCACAGTTTTTCTTTCCAGGCACGAGTATCAAGCACGATTGACTTATCAATATTTTTCAAGAAATCATACACTCTTTGTTGTGGAAAATCAGGATGCAAAAAAGTGGGGTCGCCTGTTCCGTAAATAGTTATCTCATTCCCCTTCTCAACATATCTTAATCCGCTCAGGCTATCTCCCAGGTATTTCATGGCCGCATAGCAGGTAACGAGTTTGGTATTGCTTGCCGGCACAAAATATTTATCGCCCTGGTAATCGTACAAATATTTGCCGGCGGCAGGTTCATAAATGCATATACCTGTATGTGCCGTTTTAAATGCAGGATTATTTAAAACATCATTTTTTGCAAAATGCTTTATTTGTTTTGAGTAAGAACAACCGGCAAGAAACAGGTTAAGGATAAAAATAATTTTTAAAAAGATATTTTTCATGGCCTTCAAATTACAAAGATTTTTTACTATTTGTCTTTTACAATTCTATTACTGAAGGTCAATTAACGATACGTTAATCCGTTTTTGCGCAACAGTGACCCGGTATGACCATTCCTTTCAATTTAGTAACTTTGCCATCCTCCAAAGGAGTCTCTAAGGGAGTCCTTCGTGACCTTTGGACTGTCATTTTGACTATGAAATTTTTCTGCATCAATTTTGACAAGAATAAAACTCTATAAATTTTCATTTAATCAGAACTATATGTCCGGCTTTCTATCAAAATTATTTGGCGGTAATAAAAGCGAAAAAGATGTAAAGGTGATAACGCCTTATGTGGCTAAAATCAATGCTTTTTTTGATGAATATCAACCACTCTCCAACGATGATCTTCGCCATAAAACAGTTGAATTTAAACAGCGGATAAAAGAATACTTAGCCGAAACGGATAGTGAAATCGAAGCCAGAAAAGCCGAAGCTGAATCACTGGATTCTTCTGACATTGATGGCCGCGACAGGATATACCAGGAAGTTGACACGATGATAAAAGGAAGGGACAAAAAGATAGAAGAAGTATTGCTTGAAATCCTACCCGAAGCTTTTGCCGTTGTAAAAGAAACTGCCCGCCGTTTTAAAGAGAATAAAGAGCTTAACTCCACCGCGACTGAACTTGATAAAACTTTCAGCATTACAAAAAAATATATAAGGATTGAAGATGGCAAGGCCATTTATAAAAATACGTGGCCCGCTGGCGGAGCTGAAATTACCTGGAACATGGTGCATTATGATGTACAGCTTATTGGCGGAATAGTTTTACATGAAGGAAAAATTGCTGAAATGGCTACCGGTGAAGGTAAAACGCTTGTATCAACCTTGCCTGCTTACCTCAATGCATTAGCCGGGCAAGGTGTGCATATCGTAACGGTGAACGATTACCTGGCACGCAGGGATAGTGAGTGGAACGGAACTTTATTTGAATGGCTGGGCCTTACTGTTGATTGTATTGATAAGCACGAACCCAACAGCGATGCACGCCGCAAGGCATACAACAGCGATATTATTTATGGAACCAACAATGAATTTGGTTTTGATTATTTAAGAGATAATATGGTGCATACGCCTGATGAAATGGTGCAGCGCAAGCATCACTTTGCTATGGTGGATGAAGTGGATAGTGTATTGATTGATGATGCAAGAACACCGTTGATAATTTCAGGGCCGGTGCCAAGAGGCGATCAGCAGGAATTTGACCAGATGAAACCCCGTGTTGAAAGAATTGTTGACGCCCAGAAAAAAGTGACCAGTACTTTTTTAATTGAAGCAAAGAAAAAAATTACGGAAGGGAATGATGATCCTAAAGAAGGAGGACTTGCTTTATTTCGGGCCCATCGTGGTCTTCCGAAAAACGGTGCTTTAATAAAATACTTAAGTGAGCCGGGCATGCGGGTAAAGCTCCAGAAGACTGAAAACTATTACCTGGCAGATCAGCAAAAAAATATGCCTAAGGTGGATGAAGAATTATTCTTTCATATAGATGAAAAAAACAACCAGGTAGAGCTAACAGATAAAGGGATTGCATTGATCACAAAATCCGGTGAAGATCTTGAATTTTTTATTCTTCCGGACATAGGTGTAAAGCTTGCGGAGATAGAAAAGAGCGCTCTAACTGCAGATGAAAAGCTGCATGAAAAAGAAATATTATTGAATGAATATTCTATAAAGGCTGACAGAATTCATACTGTTCAGCAATTATTAAAAGCTTACACTCTTTTTGAAAATGATGTGGAGTACGTGGTAATTGAAGGGCAGGTAAAAATTGTGGATGAGCAAACAGGCCGTATCATGGAAGGGCGTCGCTATTCAGATGGGTTGCACCAGGCGATAGAGGCAAAAGAGAATGTGAAGATAGAGAGTGCTACGCAGACGTACGCTACCATTACTTTGCAGAACTTTTTTAGAATGTACCACAAACTGGCCGGTATGACGGGCACGGCGGAAACAGAAGCAGCAGAGTTCTGGGATATTTATAAACTTGACGTAGTGTCCATACCTACTAACGTACCGGTTATACGAAGCGATACACAGGATCTGGTTTATAAAACTAAACGTGAAAAATTAAAAGCAGTAATTGAAGAAGTAGAAAAAATGCGTGAAGCCGGCAGGCCGATCCTTGTGGGCACAACGTCCGTGGAGGTAAGTGAATTACTTAGCCGCATGATGAAGCAGAAAGGCGTTCCGCATAATGTGTTGAATGCAAAACAGCACGCAAGAGAAGCACAGGTAGTTGCAGAAGCAGGTCTCTCTGGAAATGTAACAATTGCAACCAACATGGCTGGCCGTGGTACGGATATAAAACTTGGGCCAGGCGTGAAGGAAGCAGGCGGCCTTGCAATATTAGGAACGGAAAGGCATGAAAGCCGGCGTGTGGACAGGCAGTTGCGTGGACGTGCAGGAAGGCAGGGTGACCCTGGTACTTCGCAATTTTTTGTATCGCTTGAAGACGACTTAATGCGGATGTTCGGCAGCGAAAAAATTGCTTCTTTAATGGACCGTATGGGCTATAAGGAAGGTGAGGTGATTCAGCATAGCATGATCTCAAAAAGTATTGAGCGTGCGCAGAAGAAAGTGGAAGAAAACAATTTTGGCATAAGAAAAAGGTTGCTTGAGTATGATGATGTAATGAACAAGCAGCGCACTGTTATTTACGGGCGTCGTAACCACGCCTTATTTGGAGAGAGGCTGGCCCTTGATCTTGATAATGCGTTTTATTCTGTAGCGGAAGGCATCATCATTTCTTTTAAAGAGATAAATGATTATGAAGAATTTAAGCTGGCAGTAATTATGAACTTTGGTATTGATACAGAAATTAGTGCCGAGGAGTTGGATAAAGAAGATGTGCATTCACTTTCCAACAGGCTGTATTACGAAGCAAAAGATCATTATAATCACAAGAATAAGTTGATGAATGAGCAAACATTCCCGGTGATTAAAAACATTCGTAAAGAGCAGGGCGCTCATATTCAAAATGTAGCAGTACCGTTTACTGATGGCAAGAAGGCGATGCAGGCTGTAGCGAATCTTGATAAAACAATTGAGACTAACGGAGCAGAACTTACCAATGCGCTGGAACGCAACATCACCTTAGCATTGATAGATGACGCATGGAAAGAACATTTGCGTGCGATGGATGACCTAAGGCACAGTGTTCAAACCGCAGGATACGAACAAAAAGATCCTTTAGTAATTTATAAGATCGAGGCATTCAACGCATTCAAGCAAATGGACGATCAGGTGAATAAAGATATAGTAAGCTTCCTTGCGCATTGCAGTATTCCTGTAGAACAAAATCAGCCGAACAGGATACATGAAGAAAGGCAACGTAAAACTGACATGAGCAAAATGCGCCAGCGCAAAGAAGAATTTGCAGGAGCTGGCGCAGGCGGTCCCGAATATCTTTCACAGGAAAATGATTACATAGACCCATCAGAAAATGTAAAGCAGGAGCCAATAAAAGTAGGCCCAAAGATTGGTCGCAATGATCCTTGTCCATGTGGCAGCGGTAAGAAGTATAAGCAATGCCACGGCAAAGATTAGCTGTCGGTACGGCGAAGCCGTCAGACAGCTGTTTGTTTTCAGCTATTCCATTTTCGATAGCTTATAAATTGGCAACGGTATAGGGGGGACTAACTACCCTTGCCCGTGTAGCGGAAGTATATTAATGCCACGGGAAAAGCGAAGGATAATCTTGTACAGTTTAAATGATGGTTAAGCCAACCTAAGATTTATTTCTTCAGAAATTA
>JBBPZF010000165.1:0-4314 GCA_038199105.1 Chitinophagales bacterium
AACCTCCAAAAGCTAAAGTAGATTTTTCATTTATTTTAAAGCTTGCGGATTTTAGATTACACCTTCATTGCATTCAAAATCTTGTTCTGTACAGCCTTCAACTCTTCTTCAGAAAGCTTGAGCTTTCTTCTTGTAAAATTTAGATCGTCAGCGTCGTTAATGGGAATAAGGTGCATGTGTGCGTGAGGCACCTCAATGCCTACAACACTTAGCCCGCAACGATTGCAATTAAAAGCTCTTTCAATAGCCTTTGCTATCGGCTTTGCGAATAAAAATATTTCTTCAAGATAATCATCGGGAACATCAAAAAATTTATCAATCTCCAGTTTCGGAATTACAAGCGTATGGCCTTCTACCAAAGGATTAATGTCTAAGAAAGCAAAAAATTTTTCATCTTCTGCAATTTGATAAGAAGGAATTTCACCTGCAATTATTTTTGAAAAGATGGTCATTGAAATATTCGTTTATCCGATTTTAAAATATAATCTCCAGACAATACAACATTGTCTATGCAGTAATATTTTCGATCTTAAATTTTATCATCCCCGCCGGAACTTTTATTTCAGCGATTTCGCCTATAGTTTTTCCGAGCAAACCGTTTCCTATTGGCGATGCTGCAGAAATCTTTTGTAGTTTAAGGTCTGCTTCTTTTTCTGACACTATCTGGTAGGTAACCTGTTTTTTCGTAGCAAGATTCGTAAGGGTAACTTTGGTAAGGATAGAGACCTTACTCGTGTCTATTTCATTTTCATCTACTATACGGGCAGTTGCAATTATACCTTCCAGTTGTTTTATTTTAGCTTCGAGCATGCCTTGCGCTTCCTTTGCCGCATCATATTCAGCGTTTTCTTTAAGATCGCCTTTTTCACGGGCTTCGCCTATAGCTTTAGAAGCTGCGGGCCGTTCAACACCTTTCATGTGTTGAAGTTCATTTCTCATTTGTTCAAACGTATCTTTCGTTACATAGTTAATCTGGCTCATACCTCAATTTTTTAATGTTGATGTTTCAAAAGGATGACTAAAAAAAATACAACGCCCCATTTTTATGAAGCGTTGTATAATTACAAATATAATTAATTTTTAATTTTCTTATTCTAACCGGAGCTTTTTTAATAAAACCTGCGACATTTTGTAAAATGCATCTACACTATAGCCCGCAATATGCGGCGTTATAATAACATTTGGCTGAGATAATAACCAATTTAGGCGTTGGTTTTCTTCTTTTGTGTAAGTGCCAAGTTTTTCGTTTTCTAACACGTCCAGGCCTGCACCGGCAATCTTTTTGTTTTTTAATGCATTAATCAGGGCGATAGTATCAGTAACCTTGCCCCTGCATGTCGAAATGAAATAAGGTGATCGCTCCAACGAATTAAAAAATTTTTCGTTCGCTAAATGTTCGGTCTCGACTGTAAGCGGCAAATGCAAACTAATTACATCAGCATACCTGCACACCTGTTCAAAATTGGCTTCTTTAATAAAGCCAGCACCAAAACCGTATTTATATTTATCATAAGCCAGCACCGTCACATTGAATGATGACAGTAAATTAGCAAGGGCAGAGCCTGTATTTCCAAAACCAATAATACCAACCGTTTTTTCACTAAGCTCTATACCGCGGTTTGCACTCCGTATCCATTTCTTATCCTTCACTTCTTCGTAACTGGCACTTATTTTTTTTGTAAGATTTAAAATCAAGCCCAATGCATGCTCACCTACTGCGTTGCGGTTTCCTTCAGGGCTGCTGATACACTCTATCCCTTTGGAGGTCGCATATTCAACATCTACTAATTCCATCCCACTCCCCAATCGTCCGATCCATTTTAGCCGGGTGGCCTTATCAATAAGTGCTTTGTCAATTTTTAAGCGGCTTGTAATAATTATCCCCTCTGCCTGGTTTATTATCACACCCAATTCTTCATACGAGATATTTTCAGTGTGCAAAATTGAATAACCTTTATGCTGGAGAACATCAATTAAGTGATTGTGTACGGAAGCTGTTATTATAACCTGGCTTTTCAAATTTTCTTTTTTTATTCTGAAGCAATCATGCTTATTTCTACATTCACATTTTTAGGAAGTCCCCTTACTGCCACTGTTTCTCTTGCGGGAAAGTCTGACTCAAAAAATTTACCATAAATTTCATTAACAGGGTCAAACAACTCCATGTCTTTTAAGAAAATGGTTGTTTTGAGAACATTTGTAAATCCAAGACCAGCTGTTTCAAGAATAGCTTTTAGATTTTGCATCACCATTTCAGTTTCTTCCTGTATGTTACCAGTAACCAGGTCTGATGTGCCCGGCTTAATGGCTACCTGCCCGGATATAAAGAGGAGGCCCGCAGCTCTTACTGCCTGGCTGTAAGGTCCGATTGGAGCAGGTGCATTCGCTGTATTTATGATTTGCTTATTCATTATTTATTTTGTTGAGGATAATAAAATTGCAAAACTTTCCATCAACTAACAAACCTATTTTTGCAAAAAATTTAATATGAAGGTCGTCATTCTTGCTACGAATGAACAAAAGAAGGAAATTGAAATAAAGAATGTCAACCACAATGTGTCACTAATTTTCATTGATAGCACTGGAGAAATAGAACAACTTGAAGATTTTGATGCGATTTTTTTATTGAGAGATGAGCTTTCAGATGCGTCGTCAAAGGAGTACTTGGGTAAACCTGTTTTTATACATTTGGTTGTTGATACTTTATCAGATAAAGAACTACCGTCTAATTACAGCAGGATAAATGCGTGGCCGGGGTTTCTAAAAAGGCCCACCTGGGAAATGGTGGCTAATGATGAACATGCTGCCGGTTTAGTTTTAAAAGAGCTTGGCTGGAATGTGGTATTTGTAAAAGATGAGCCCGGCCTTGTAGCAGCAAGAGTAATAAGCATGATTATTAATGAAGCGTATTTTGCTTTAGAAGAAAAAGTAAGCACGATAAAAGAAATTGACCTGGCAATGAAGCTCGGAACGAATTATCCTTCCGGGCCTTTTGAATGGAAAGATATTATAGGAATACAAAACATTTATTCTCTTTTGCAAAGGCTATCGGAAACGGATAAACGCTATTTACCAGCTCCACTCTTGCAGGAAGAATATAGAAAATTTTACCATCAATAATGCCTTATATTTTAAATGTCCATACTTCTACGGAAACGGCTATAGTAAACCTTGCCAGGGATGGCGATACATTACACACAATCTTTAATGATGATACAAAACAGCATGCTGCTTTTCTTCATTCAGCGGTGAATGAGCTCCTTGAAAAAGAAGGTATAACCATAAGAAAACTAGATGCAATCGGCATCACGTCAGGGCCGGGATCTTACACGGGAATAAGGGTAGGGCTATCAGCAGCTAAAGGATTTTGCTATGCGCTAAATATTCCGCTGATAACATTTAACACGCTTGAGGTGATGGCACTGTCTGTAGCCGCTTCAGCCGAAGACAAAGAAGCTTTTTATTGTCCCATGATTGACGCGAGGCGAATGGAAGTATATACGGCTGTGTACTCCTATGATTTACAGGAAATTGAGTCGCCGTCTGCTAAAATTCTTGATGAGAATTCCTTTAAAAAATATAAAGACTCAGATAAAATAATATTTTCAGGAAGCGGAAGTAAAAAATTCAGGGAGTTAGTAAAGTTTGCAAATTTTTTTTTCAATGAAGCCGGAATTTCCTCGGAATCTCTTGCCAGTTTTTCATGGCAAAAATTTCAAAAAGCTGAGTTCGAAAATGTTGGCTCTGCAAAGCCATTATATATAAAAGATTTTTATACTCCTTAGTAAAATCGGTTGGCCTAAGCGCAAAAGACGTTTTATGGGTTGCTTTTATAAACATAGAATTTTTTCTAATGATACGTATCTTTGTAGTAACATGTAATTAATACAGATTACTTAAAATTTACTTTCTATGACCTTCCCCGAGCCTATCCGACGCACAATAATTCAAGACGAAGGTGCAGAAAATGCAAGTTTACTGAACATAGATTATCATAATATTAAAAAAGCGGCTTTGGTACTTAGGTCAATGAACCATAAGTTGCGCCAGCAAATTATTAAAACGATTTATGACAATCAAAAGCTTACAGTTACTCAGCTTTACGTAAAGCTAAGACTTGAGCAATCAGTGGCATCACAGCATCTTGCCATATTAAGAAAAGCTGGAATTGTTGGAACCGAACGTGATGGAAAATTCATTTATTATTCTATTAATTCTTCCCGTATTGAGGCAATAAATGATTTTGTAAAAAAATTATTAGGCTAATAAATTGCCTGGCGAATTTCTCACAAATTTTCTCCCTTTTAATTTATT
>JBBPZF010000166.1:0-3433 GCA_038199105.1 Chitinophagales bacterium
AGATTTATTCGCAACTCGCAAAAAAATCGGGACTTAACTAATTTACATTTTGCCAGGCTTACATCTATAACCGCGGATGCTAAATTACCGGAACGAATTAATGTAGTAGTTGGGGATAGAGAACCGCAGGGTCTCTGTAGGCTATGGAATCAGTCCCCCTAAAAATTACTGGTGAGTGCAGCGATTGCAATATGTTTTGTTGTGCCAATAGCGTTGTAGAAAAGAAAGAAGCTAATACTAACAGTCCCGCATGGACGAAAAATTTTTTTATAATATTGGTGGATTTCAAAAATATGTTTTAAGTATTTAATGAACGTATCTCCCGGGCATTTTCATTGCAGGTAGCGCCTGATCTTTCAGTTATAAAGAGTTCAAAGAATTTTGGTAATGGATCTTACCTTATCATCCAAATTCCCGTTACTCGTTTTGTGTAGGATTATTTGTTCCTTGCCCTGATCAGGCAATTTTATTTCTTCCATGTTTAAACTATCAACTTCGTCAAATACAAAAGCAGGGCGGAAATCCTGGTTGCCAAGAGTCAATTTAATATTCTTAAAGGTAAGCCCACTGGCATGCCTTACATAAAACCCCCAGGCCGGCAGCTCACCCAACATACTAAACTCGGGATAATTTTTTTCGTTCTCCGGCACCTGGCTCAACCTGCTCAGCGGAACATAAGCCATGCCTTTAGACGCCCTGCCGGGATAGGCGATTTCAATATTTTCCAGAACCACGTTCTCAATATCATGGCCGGGTATCCCTACGATGGATGATGGAAAAGGGTTGTGAAAGAAATCAACTTCGGGGCCACGCATATCATAATTAATATCGGGCCGCCCAAAAGGTATCTGCACTTTCACATCTTTGATAAGAATATTTTTTACAATGCCGGGCGTTTGTCCATCCCGATGCCCTAAACGAATGAAAATAGCATTGCCAGTATTAACTGCATTGATGTTGCTTATGTTTATATTTTCTATAACGCCTCCATCCACAGACTCTAACGCAATGGCAGACCTAAACGTGTCGAATATTTTAATGTGCTTAATGGTGATGTTCTTAAATCCGCCATAAGAAGCTGTTCCAAATTTGATTGCACTGGCACTGGATCTGATGGTGCAGTTGCCGATATAAATACTGTCATTGAAATGGCCGGGATAATAGGATTTCAGACAGATGCCATCGTCCGCCGAATTCACATCACAATTGGTTATGCGTACATTATGGCAATCTGTAATATCCATCCCATCGTTGTTCCAATAGGCACGATTGGTTAGGGCAATATGGTCAATGGACAGGTTGGAACATAACTCGAACGAGAGTCCCCAACAGGCACCGTTTTTAATTTCAAGGTTTAATATTTTTACGTTGTTGCATTCGGAAAACCGGAACAGTTTGGGTCTAACGGTCTCGCTTGGCCGCATATTTTTTTTACTGTAATTGGGGTCGGCAAGAATGCCTGCGTGGTATAAACTGTCAATGTTCAAAGCCAATGCTCTGCCCTGTCCATCAATCATTCCTTTCCCGGAAATTGATATGTTGTTTGCGTTGTGCGCTAATAGCAATGCGAGTTGCGAGTTGTCATCATTTTTTGGGGACACCGGCCTCCCTTCAGTATTCATGGCTTTGTAATCATTCGGGTTGGTACTTCCTAAAAGAACAGCGCCTTCTTCGAGATAAAGATGTACATCACTTTTCATTTCGATACTGCCCGTTAAAAACCTTCCCTTAGGAATAAAAACCTTTCCTCCTTTACCTGCATTTGCCGCGTCAATTGCTGCTTGTATAGCCTTTGTGTTCAAGGTTTTGCCATCAGCTATGGCGCCATAACCGATAATAGTATATGTTTTGCGAGCCTGGGGCTGTTGTCCATAAGCAATGCTGGATTGAATAAACAGGAATGAAAATATCCATAAACAAAAAAATCGTGTGGATTTAGTAAGCTGCATTTTTTTTGCTTTTATTGAACAATAATGCCAACAGAAACCGAAGTAAGCGAAAAGGTTTTATTCAAATTATTCCAAAAAATTACCTTTAAAATCATTTAATGGTTTATCGCTATCGCATACCGAGTTCAGTCCATCTTGCCTTCCATCTAATAAATCTTTACTTCCCAAATACCTGCACGTGGATTATCTTTTTCGTTACGCATGGTGATACGGATATATCGAGAGTCAAATTTCGAACGGGTAACCATTGGAGAGCCGATTTTTTTATTCTCCCATTCATCATCCGCCAGCTTCCAGTTTTTATTATCTTCAGAAATTTCTACTTTATATTGGTATGCTTTTATGGGAAACTCCGGAAAAACCTGGATTTCATTAAAGGCTTTAACGGCGCCGAGGTCGAGCATGATCCATTCCTGTGCGTAATTGCCTCCAATCCACGGAGTGGCATTATTTTCATCAACCGCATTTTTAGCAGCAGTAACTACAGAGTCCAATGCACTGGAACCGGTAACTTTACAATTAAAAGCGAGGTTTATCTTGGTGTCGGCATCTTTTAAAGCGCCAACACCTTTATTGGTAGTCACTACTTTTTTGATAGAACCATCAGGGTTAAACTTCAATTCATCAGCAGCTACCTGGCGTAACTTTTGGGAAATGGGATAACGATCCAGCGTATTGAACCGGTGATAAATGATATAATATTTATCATTAAACTTCAGTATCGTATGATGCCCTGTTGACTTGATAATGTCATCTTTTTCATCTGTACCAAGAATAGGTCGCATCATCCCTTCTGTCCATGGACCAAACGGCGTTGGGCCGGTTGAATATCGTACCTGGTATGTTTGATCCCATGTCTTTCCCCACGAATAAGAAAAATAATAAAGGCCGTTTTTCTTAAACATATAAGGCGCTTCAAAATAATGTGGCGGGGTAACTTCTTCAGGCTGGCCGTTAAAAGAGACCATATCAGCATTTAGTTTTACGGCCAGGCATCTGCCCTCAATATCAAATCCACTATTAGACGAACCCCAGTACAAATAAGCCTGTCCGTCATCATCTACAAAGCATTCCGCATCAATGGTCTCAACATAAAAATATTCCTTGTGGCGGATTAAAGGTTGATTATCTGCAAGCGCATTTTTCCATGGTCCCCGCAAACTATCCGCTACGCCAACCCATATTTCCTGCCCTACGGTAACATACATATAAAATTTTCCATTCGGCGCTTTGATCACGCTGGGCGCCCAAACACCTGAAGGTGTGCCAGTGGTACTTTTGCATGCTTCTTTAGTTGGCCAGTTCAAATAGTCGCATTTCCAGTTCACAAAATCTTTAGATGACCACACTGCCAGTTTCGTGATGTCGTTCCAACTGGGCATATCGCTTGTCGCATAAATATAGAATGTTCCTTTCTCTTCAATAATTGTCGGATCGGCGTAATACCCCGGCAGTAAAGGATTGCCTGCTTTGGGACTGTCAAA
>JBBPZF010000167.1:0-3915 GCA_038199105.1 Chitinophagales bacterium
ACCTGATACTAAAACAAGGTTCCATGCTTCTTTCTTCCATTCATAACTAAAGAACGGAATTTTTGCAGGCATACAGGCTGCACATACATGACGCAACGATGATGATATGCCAAAGGCTTTATTGCCAATAATTAATAGTACCGGAACGATCAGCCCGATTAAAGGACCTGCCACGTACCATGCCCAGGGCTGTTTTAAAAATTCAATCATTTTGTATTTGTTTTTTTGATGATTTGTTGAAAAGACTTAATAACAACGAACCCATTAAGGCACCATAAGTTGTGCTTCTTATTGGGTTGGAAGTAATGGCGCAGGTGCCTGTTAAGCATCCAACATATTTCCAGTAAAGAAAGCCCGCTATTGCGCCCAGCAAAGCCCCAATAAAATAAAGCTTATTTTCTTGCATCCAGTTCTTCATAGTTACTTTCTTTTTCTTTTTCTTTTTTGTTTTGTCTAAAATTAACTGCACAGCCATTTGCACCACAGCATCCAATATTGGCAATAGCGGTTAAGAGTAAAAAAGCGGCTAATAAACCCAGCGTTATATCTTTTTGAATGGATGCCTGCACTAATGCTACTATGCCAAGCACAAGGCGAAGTCTACGCATTATTGACCAATTATTTAAAATAGCTTTCATACTTCATTATTGTTTTGTTTTAAATCATCAAGTCCACCAGCATTTATTGCATCGTTAATTCCATTTTGCTTTAGAATAGAAACTGCCATTCCACTTCTGTTACCGCTTCTGCAATAAGCAACAATTGGCTTAGGCATTTTTATGAACTCATTACTGCGTTGCTGCAAGTTGTCTAAAGGTATATTGATGGCATTTGGATAATGCCCCCCGGAAAATTCTTCGGGAGTTCTTACATCAATTATAGTTCCTTTAATTAGTTTTTCATTCATACTCTATTATTACTTTGTAAAGATGGCTGTTCTGAAAGCTGTTAAAGGTGACAAATATCACGCATGAAGAAATTTGAAAATACTTAACAAAGCTTATTTTTTATGCCTGAAAGGTTCAATCATTTGGGTAGTAAAGCTATCAGGATAATTTTCCACTCCTCTAAAACCAAGTTGAATATCTCTTCCATTGACCGGCAGGTAAGCAGTTCCAAAAATATAATCCCATACGCTTAACGACAATCCAAAATTTACTCCGTAACGTCCATCCGGTAAATCTTTTGCATGATGCCATATATGCATCCGCGGATTATTGATTATATACTTTAGCGGACCATAAGAAATGCCCAGGTTGCTGTGGTTTAAATGACCGATGGCAACAGCAATAATATGGATGATAAAAAAATCCTGTATGCCAAACCCAATCATTGCAAGAGGAATATATTGAAGCGTTTTATAAATAACCGTTTCCATCCAGTGAAAGCGAAGATGTGCAGCAAAGCCCATCTGCTCAACAGAATGATGTACTTTATGAAACTGCCACAGCCGGGGACTTCTATGCAACAGGCGATGGATATTCCATTGAATAAAATCTGCAATCAAAAACATAATTACAAATTGGCTCCATACAGGAAGGGTATGTACTTTAATCGCAACAATATTTTTAACGCCAAACATTGAAAGAAAATCGTTGAAGGTATTTACCCCCACATTAGAGATTGCATTGAAACCAATTAATGAGAAGATGAAAAAATTGAAAAACATATAAAATCCATCAAGCCAAAAATCCTTTCTCACAACAGCCTGCGTCCTCCTCCACGGAAAAATAATTTCTAAAAGCCAAACCGCAAGCGATAAACCCACAAGCCAATAAAAGTAATTATGCCATGAAGGATATAATAATTCATGTATCAGATAACTCCAGTAACCTATAAATCCATCAGCAAATATTTTCAAATATTTTTCCATCATTTTATATATACGTTTGCTATTGCGCTATTAGTTCCAAAATACTTCTTTACTAATTATAAAACACCCCATTGCCAGTACAAACCACCCAAACCCTTTTTTAAGTTTTTCAGCGTTTACTTTTTGACTAAAAAAACCACCTGCAGATACACCTGCAATGGCAATTGCTGTGATGATGGATAAAAATTTCCAATCAATTGGATGACGTCCTATATCACCCAAAAAGCCAATGAGAGAGTTGAGAGAAATGATGAGTAAGGAAGTTCCAATAGCTTCCTTCATTGGCAACTTCATTAATATTACCAGGGCTGGAATAAGTAAAAATCCGCCGCCGGCACCTAAAAAACCTGTTACCAACCCGATAAGAATACCATAGAATAACAGAAGTACCGGCTTCTTTTTTGAAGTACTATTCTCATCGGCAGACGCTTTTTTATTTCTTATCATAGAGATGGAAGCTGCTAACATTAAAACGGCAAATACCACCATTACAAACAACGCATGCGTAACCTGGAATGAACCGATTGTAAAAAATATATCGGGTACATGAGGAATAATAAATTTACGTGTAATGAATACAGTTGTGATAGAAGATGCTCCAAAAAGTAAGGCTGTTTTAAAATTGACTAAACCTTTACGGTAGTTATTGAACGCCCCTACAAGGCTCGTAAAGCCTACTACAAATAACGAATACGAAATGCCTAAGGTGGGAGAAATCCTAAATAAATAAACCAAAACAGGAACGGTTAATATAGAACCGCCACCTCCTATAAGACCCAATGATATACCAATGAACAATGCTGCTATATATCCGGCTATTTCCATAGCTGCAAAGTTTATAGGAATTAATTGCAGCTACCGTGATATAAGTCACACAGACTATTTACTTCTTAATCCATTCTATGGAGTTCCTGTGGATGACAACCCAATTTTTTGCTTCCATTTTTTTTAATAATCGGTTGATTACCTCACGGGATGAATTAAGGTCGTTTGCAATATCCTGGTGGGTCATTTTTAAATTTGTTCCTAACTTATTTACTTGCTTTTTTAAATAGTCCTCCAAACGTTCGTCCATGTTGGAAAAAGCAATGGCATCAATTGTTGTTAATAGCTCCTCAAAACGATTGCGATACGACGTGATTACAAACTGGTACCAGCTTTTGTACTTGCTCATCCACTGGTCCATAAACTCTAACGGAATGGCTAATACTGTAGCGTCGGTAAGGGCTTTTGCCAATACTTCACTTGTTTCATGCTTTGCTGCACATACCATTGAAAGCGAACACGCCTGACCTGCATCAAGATGATAAATAAAAAACTCTTTGCCTTCATCATCTTCTCTGTACAGCTTAACGACACCATTTAAAATCAGCATGGTTGAACGAATTGTTTGCCCTACTTTAAGCAATGTTTCACCTGCTTTCAATTCTTTAATTGTACCGTGGTTAACTATTTCGCCATACAAACCTTCTTCAAGGTTTGGAAAGAGATGTTTTATGTTGTTGATGTCCATATTGATTTGTTTTTGGGAAGAAAAGAAAAATGATTAAAATAAATAGACCAATCGATAAACCTGCTCCAATTAAAAACTCGAATATGCGCTTCTTTGCTTTTTTATTTTTGTAATAAATAAAGTGTGATGGCATTTTCCATAAGTTGTGTTGCCTTATACAAGACAACATCATCGCGTTCATTAATTTTTCATCATACAGATTTAATTTTTTTAAGAAGAAATGGTCATTGGCTGAAAAAGTTTTTTGAAAGAAAACGCAGCAACAATACCAAACATGATGTGTGAAAAAATGCTTACCCACGTACGTCCCAATTGCAAAGCAGGGGAAAGCTGCAGTAAGGCCATAAAATTAATAAAGTAAAGTATTAAACCTATAACGGTAACGAGAATTGCGAAGATAGAATTAAGAAAGGCAAAGAATTTTCTAAAAACCAAATAGCTTTACGTCATATTTAAAACAGGCACTTAATTTATAAATGTAGCAAGAGTTGACAGAATTACTTGCCGGGAAACTTAAAAAGAGACCCAT
>JBBPZF010000168.1:0-3071 GCA_038199105.1 Chitinophagales bacterium
ATGAAATCTTTTCTTTCCATTTCAGATTTTGTAAGCTGATCAATATTGTAGGTAAGTAAATCAGCCATCTTATTAAATGCCAGTGAAACTGATGCAAGTTCATCGTTGCCTTTTATTTTAAAGCGCGCAGTAAAATCTCCATTCTGAAATTTTTCGAGAACAGTCACCATCCTCTTAAATCTTTTTTGAATGCTTTGAATATAGAGCAGTGAAAGAGCAATGGAAAATAATATTATAAAAATAAAAGCCTTGATAGCTAAATTGCTGATATGGCTGCTGAAAAGCAGATCGCTAACGTTTCTATATTCATTACTGCCAAGTATAACATAGATATAGCCGAGCTTTTTGGATTTGCTGATAACCTCGGCAGCAGAAAAAATTTTGTCCTGTGATTGATCTCTCGGGTCGGGGGATCTTATATATTCTTCCCCTTTTGATAAAATGAATTTATCAATATTTTCTAATGGTACCTTCCAAAGTTTGATTTCTTTATGAGGCCCATAAAAATCCATAACGCTACCGTCTGAATCTAAAAAATACACTTCAGTACTCGGGTTTAAGATCATAACATTTTTAAAAATGGAATCTGCTTTTCTTTTGTTGATACCGGAACGATCAAATGGCGAAGCAAATTCTGCAATGTGTGCTGCTACATCTTTATTTAACAGCTGTGTGCTCGCAAGGTGATAATGGGTAGTGGCATAATAGGTTAATGCCATAAATAACACTCCAAGGATAGTTATTAATGCGAATACCATAATAGTAATACGCCTGAATATGCTGAATTTCTTTGGTTTCATTCTGAAAATCTATAGCCGGTACCCCACGAGGTTAAAATATATTCAGGATGATTTAAGTCAGGTTCAATTTTAATTCTCAGCCTGTTTATATGAGATGTGATCGTGTGTTCATATCCTGAAAACACATACCCCCAAACCCGTTCCAAAAGTTCCTGGCGGCTGAATGTTTTGCCGGGGTGGCTTGCTAACAGCAGTAAAAGGTCAAATTCCTTCGGTGTAAGGTCTAATCTTTTTCCATTTACAGAAGCTTTTCGCTTATCACTGTCTATCACTATATTTTTATATGATATTTCTCTTTTTTCTTCTGAACCATTATGATTATTTTGCTCAGCCCTTCTCAACAAAGCCTTTACTCTTGCCATAAGTTCGAGTATGCCAAATGGTTTGGTAACATAATCATCAGCTCCCAGTTCCAGCGCAAGCACTTTATCACTCTCTTCATCGTGGCAGGTAAGCATAAGTATAGGCGTGTTGGTATCCTTTTCTCTTAAGGTTTTACATATCTGCAGTCCATTAAGATCAGGGAGCGTAATATCCAGGATCACCAAATGAAAATTATCGTGCTGAAATTTCTCAATTGCTTCCCGGCCAATTGAGCAGGAGGTAAGATTATAGAGACTTGTGTCAAAATGCAGCTTAAGCAATTTTGTGATCTCAGGATCATCTTCTATCAACAGAATGTTTTTCATTTTTTATTACATGTAGTAAGTATTTAATAAAGATAGCATCATTAATAAACAAAAAAAATATACCGCAACACTCTTCGTTAGAGTAAAGTATAAAAGATCCTTGGCTAATATGGTATCCCGCAGCATATTTGCATTTATTTTCGAGGGTTGGACTAATATATTTCCGGCCATCTGTAATTTTACATGCGCTTACCGATTTTCCAACATCCGATAAAAATGATTAGTCGAATAATTGGGATGTTAGACGTTCCCATGATATACATCAACCTCCTCTCCTCCCGTAAAATTCACATTTAGTGCTATCTTCTTTTGCTCTTATCATACACGCCCACGGTTAGCACATCATTATTTGTTGTACAGCCAATAGTAATGGGAGAGCCATGGGATGAATATTTCGCCGCATTGTCAATGAAATTGCTTATCAAGTTATTAATCATATCTGCATCGGCATTTATAAAAACAGATACACAGCTACTCACACTCACGGGGTGGCTCCCTATGGTAACCTTCGCCTCATCCGCTGCCGAGGTAATTATTTTGAAAAATTAACCTTCGTTAAGGATAATGGTATCTTGCCGGAGCCTATACGTGCAACATTCAGAAATCCATTTATCGTGCCTATCATTTTTTTTACCTGCGTAAAAATCGAAAGTGGGCAGGCCTGCGGCACCTACGGCAAATTGCAATTCATTGCTGCTCTGCAATAACGCTGCACTCACATTCCTGTAGTTTTGCTCAGATGTATTTATCGTGTCGTTTCTTTCCAGGAGAGCAGCATTTGTTTTTTGTAATTCAGTGTTTGTATTTCGCATGGCAGCGTGTAAGGTGGTGCTAACGAGGTCTACTTAATTAATTCTATGCTCCCACATTTCTTTGTTCTTATTTTGGATATTAATTCCATTTTTTTAACAGTTCACGGCCTTCAGATTTAAATGCCGCGTCATCCTGTGTTTTATCAGGCAAAGGAAAACATATAGGCAAGATTTTGTTTGGCCATGGCTTCTTCATCCTTCTTTTTATATGCTTTCGCCAATGAAAGATAATTTAGTATGAAGCCAGGATTGAGTGATTTTGTCTTTTCAAGACAGCTGATAGCATCATCAATTTTTGCCAGAGGCAGTGCGCCAAAAAAAACTTTTACAGCGGCGCGTTCAAAATAATTAAGAGAACTTACTTCGTAGTACCATTTTCCGAGAATATACCAGGCTTTGTAATTTTTAGGATCGTATTTTATTGAAAGATCTGCATAATATTTTATGTCTTTTACCGCTTTTATTTTCTCCTCTCCTCCTTTATCCAGGGCATCTCTCCCCATCACCAAAGCCATTACAAAGTTTGCTTCAGAACTGGAAGGATTAAGTTGAACAGCAGAGTGAGCATAGGTCTTTCCCTCCCGAAAATAATTGGCCTGGCTTGCTTTATCACTTTTAAGGCGGGCCCCGATCCTGCTGCAAATCTCGCTTGCTTTACAAATAGCGTAAATATTTCCAGGCTGAATTTTAATGGCCTCTTTATATCTCGTAAGAGCTATCCCATCATTCATCGCAACTTCATATTGATTCGCCTGGCGGATGATTTCATC
>JBBPZF010000169.1:0-4683 GCA_038199105.1 Chitinophagales bacterium
GAAAGAAATTGCGTACAACTTGACGTATCCTTGTTTCTTACTAATCCGTTGTATTTCTTATCCGAAGCCAGCTGCAAATAATTTTCAATTATCTTCAGCCAATATTTTTTCTGGGATAATAACCTTGAACTAAGGCTGTACTTTTCCAAATTTTCATACCACTCCCTGTAAGAATTACTCTTGTAACCAAGGCTTTGATCACCGCTCAATAAAAGTTCCAGGTCTTCCATCAAAATTCTCCAGGATATTCCATCAACGGCCAAGTGGTGAATCACAATTAACAAACGGTTATGCTTGTCATTGTTCGGGGTTTTCATCAACACCACTCGTATTAAATCTCCTTTATTTATATCCAGGCTTTGCTGGTATTTGTCTGCAAGTTCCCTGATTGATGAATTCACCTGTTCCGTACTACCTGGTTCAATAATTTCCAATAGCGTCTCTTCTTTTATATTTCCATATTCCTGTTGCCATTTGCCATTTGATTGAAAATATCTGAAACGCAATGCATCGTGATGATTAAGTATTTTCTCAATCGCCAGGTTTAATTCGGAAATTTTTATCGTCTTATCAATTTTTAAAAATACACTTTGGTTAAAATGTGATACTTCTGTTGGCTCACTTTGCAGGTACCATTGTTGTATGGGCAACAAGCCTGACGTACCAGTCAGGTATCCCTGTTCTCCTGAGACAACAGACTTCGAACGCTCTGCCAACGCTTGCGTTAATCTGCCTATTGTTTGATATATAAATATATCTTTTGGTTGCAATTCATACCCTGATCGGCGGGCACGGTTTACAACCTGTATTGTCAATATGGAATCTCCTCCCAATTCGAAGAAATTATCCTCCATTCCAATTCTTTCAAGCCCTAATAGTTCCTTCCAAATCGCTGCAAGCTTTAGCTCTATCTCGCTTTTAGGTGCTATATATTCATTTGCCAATATTTCACTTACATCCGGATCGGGCAAAGCTTTTCTGTCAAGCTTTCCGTTGGAAGTTAACGGCATGCCTTGTAACTCTACCCAAATAGCAGGTATCATGTATTCCGGCAACTTTGCTTTCAGGTAAGTTGAGAGTGTTTTTTTGCTAAATGAGTCGTTGGCTACTACATATCCGACCAATCGTTTGACGCCTTCTTCATTTGAATGTGCAAGCACAGCTACCTGGCTCACTAAACCACTCTGCAGAAGTACATTTTCAATCTCGCCCAGTTCGATCCGGTAACCCCGGATCTTTACCTGGTTATCTAATCGCCCTAAATATTCAATATTTCCATCTTCCAGCCATCTGCCAAGATCTCCGGTTTTATATAAACGGGATTCTTTTGTGAATATATCCTGTGTAAACTTTTCTGACGTTAATTCCTCCCTGTTTAAATAGCCTCTTGCCAACCCTGCTCCTCCCAAACAAATTTCTCCAGGCACTCCTATTGGAACCGGCCAACCTTCCTTACTAACAATTCTAACGAAACTGTTTGAAATAGGTTTGCCAATTAAAATTGGTTTCTCTTTATGTAAATGGTAAATGGTACTGTATGTTGTATCTTCAGTTGGTCCATATAGATTGCGAACAACTATTCTGTCTGTGTCAAGGTTTTGATGTATAAATGATGACACAGGCTCACCAGCCATATTCATCATGTTTATATTGCTTAAGTCTGCACCTTCTTTTAGCAGATTTTCTATTATTGCCGGTACGCTGTTCGTAAGTATGTTGGTTTCTGTAGAAAGATGTTTGCTAATGTCCAATCCGTTCTCCAGTATCCTTATTCGTTTGCCAATGGTAAGAGGATAGAAAAATTCAAACACAGATAAGTCAAAGCACATAGAAGTTCCTGCAAATAAAACTTCAAAATTATCATGTTCAAATTCTTTTTGGCACCAGGCAATAAATGCGGAAACATTTCTGTGTTCTATCATTACTCCTTTTGGCTTGCCGGTGGAGCCCGATGTATAGATGACATAGGCAAGGCTTGCGGTTTCTTTATTGAGTTTTAGATTCCCTCTGTATTCTTTGTTTATTTGTTCTGCGTCTGTATCTAAATCTATGATTGTTGCCCTGGTCTCTTCTCCCAGTTTTGATCTGCTGGTTTTGCTGGTTACTATTAATTTAGCTGACGTGTCTTCCAGCATATAGCTGATCCGGTCCTTCGGGTATTCAGGATCTATCGGTACATAGGCGCCCCCTGCTTTTAGTATCCCCAGTATCCCTGTTACCATTTCTATGCCACGCTCTACACAGATTGGCACCAGCGTCTCTGCTTTTACTCCCCGTTTTCTCAGGTAGTGCGCCAATTGATTGCTCCTTTCGTTGAGTTCTTTGTAGGTGATCTCTGTTTCTTCAAATACCAGTGCCGTGTTATCAGGGGTCTTCTCCGCCTGTTCTTCTATTAAACCGGTTACTGTTGTATCTCTGCGGTAGTCCGCTTTTGTATTGTTAAATGCTTCTGTTAATTGGGCTTCTTCTGCTTCTGTTAGCAGCTTTAGGTTCGAGAGCTCTTCCCACGGATTCTTTATTATCGATTGCAGTAATTCCTTATAGTGACCAATCATTCTTTCTATGGTCGTGGCCTTGTACAGGCTGGTATTATATTCTATGGAACATTGCAGTCCTCCTGCTGTTTCATTAATCGAAAACGTCAGCTCGAACTTCGCTGAATGGGATGGCGTGGGTTCTCCTTTTAATTGTAATCCTCCCAACTCCAGTGCCGGGGCATCTGTAGTATTCTGCAACACAAACATTACCTGGAACAGTGGTGTTCTACTTAAGTCTCTTTCTTTTATAACAGCTTCTACTATTTTCTCAAAGGGTAAATCCTGGTGGCTGTAGGCTTCTGTTGTTGTTGTTTTTACCTGTTGCAGCAGTTCTTTGAATGTGGCTTCTCCCTTTACTTCGCTCCGTAAGGCAAGGGTATTTATGAAAAAGCCTACCAGGTTTTCTGTTTCTGTGTGTGTTCTATTGGCTACGGGGCTACCGATACTGATGTCTTCCTGCCCGCTGTATTTTTGTAGTAATACATTAAGGCTTGCCAGCAGTGTCATAAACATCGTTACGCCTTCTTCCCTGCTCAACTGCTGCAACTGGTCCCTGAGTTCTTTGGATATGCTAAATCTCCGGGCGGACCCCTTTGTGCTTTGTATCGCCGGGCGTGGGTAATCTATGGGTAATTGTAAAGCGGTTACGCCTTCCAGTTTTTCTTTCCAGTACCTTAGCTTCCTTTCTAAGATGTCTCCTTTAAGGTAGTTCCGCTGCCAGATCGCATAGTCTGCATACTGGATCTCCGGTACTGATAATGCTGCGGACTTGCCTTCTGAATAGCTCTTATACCGTGCGCTTACTTCTTTTACGATCAGCGGCATTGACCAGCCATCGGATGCTATATGGTGCATCGTTACTATTAGCACGTGCTCTTTTTCTTCCATCTCTACCAATGTCGCTCTCAGCATATGATCTTTCTTCAAATCAAATGGTGCTTTGATGGTTTGCTGTATATATTCCTGCAATCCTTCTTTGTCTTCTTTCCATTGTGCTCCTTCTATTTCTTTTAGTTCCCACTGGTCTTTTGACTGTATATATTGGCGGGCCTGCCCATCTTCTGCTATAAATATGGTCCTGAGTACTTCGTGGCGGTTTACAATTCCCTGTAAGGATTTTTGAAGGGCTTCTATATTTAATGTTCCGGTTAATCGCAGGACGGCTGGTATATGATACTGCACGCTTCCCTCCAGCTGGTCTATAAACCACAGTCTTTCCTGGCTGAAGGACAAGGGGATTTTTTCAGGCCTTTGTTGTACTTCTATCGCTGGTAGAAGTACCGCTCCTTCCTGCTCCTGCAGCCGGGCTGCCAGTGCTGCTATGGTGGGGCATACAAACAGGTCTTTTATCGGCATCTCTTTCCCCATCTGCCGGCGTACTGCTGATACCATACGCATGGCCAGTAGTGAATGGCCTCCCAGTTCGAAGAAGTTATCGGTTACGCCTACACGTTCTACGCCCAATAATTGTTGCCAGATCGTTGCGAGTTTTTCTTCTGTTTCTTTTTTGGGCGCTACATATTCATTGCTGATTAACTGCGAGGCGTCTGTTTCAGGTAATGCCTTTCTATCTATCTTCCCGTTATTCGTTAATGGCATTTCTTCCAGCTCCATCCATACCGTGGGTATCATGTATTCCGGCAGCTTATTACTTAGCTTTTTTGTTATCGCTTCTTTGTCAAATTTCTCTTCTGCTACTACATACCCTGCCAGGTATTTGTTTCCTGCTTTGTTGGTCCGTGCCAGTACTACTGCCTGCCTGACCTTTCCGTTTTGAAAGATCACATTTTCTATCTCGCCCAACTCTACCCGGTGTCCTCTTATTTTTACCTGGTCGTCTTTTCTTCCCTGGTATTCTATCGTTCCATCCGCCTGCCACCTGCCTATGTCCCCTGTCTTGTACAGTTTTGCTCCTTCGTTTTTGCTGAACGGGTCTCCAATAAATTTTTCTCTCGTCAGGTCCTCACGGTTT
Source organism: Chitinophagales bacterium (assembly GCA_038199105.1). GTDB lineage: Bacteria > Bacteroidota > Bacteroidia > Chitinophagales > Chitinophagaceae > Ginsengibacter. The sequence goes on from JBBPZF010000169.1 coordinate 4,510, forward strand.
AAATAGCCTCTTGCTATCCCTTCTCCTCCTATCGCTATTTCTCCCCATATCCCTGCCGGCAACACTTCTCCTCCTGATCCTGTTATATACATCTGTGTATTGTCTATCGGCCTGCCTACCGGTATCCCGTTTTTGAGTGCTTCCATATCTCCTCCTGTCCTGAACCTGTAGGTA
>JBBPZF010000170.1:0-10082 GCA_038199105.1 Chitinophagales bacterium
AAAAGGCTCCCTGAAATTTGGGAGAAAGTAAAAAAGATGGTGTGAATGGGTAATTGTATTACATCGTACATCAAACATCGTATATCGTACATAATTTATACATCGTTCATCACCCTCACTTTCCTTTCAACCTGTATTTCTTATTCACTTTAGGATTGTTAAAATATTCATCAAGCTCTTTGCTATCGGTGCTGTCTTCAACAACTGGTACATCTATAAGTTGCAATTGCACCTGTTTTAATTCTTCTTTAAGCCTTGCTATCTTTTTGATAATGTCAATATCTTTTTCTCCTACAAGCATATTGTCTGTAAGTAAATATTGCAGCCTTTTAATATCGCTTCTTACAAGTGACGCCGAATTTTGTTCATAGTTTTTAGGGGGCGCTACAGCCTCTTTTACCGGTACCAATGCCACGCCTACACTTGGCAATATTTTACCTGTTGTTTGTTCGCTTTGACCGGGTAATGATGAAAAGATTGTTCCTCCTAAAGCTGTTGATGCAGAAGTAAGATCAAATGTTGTGCGTGTATTTTTAGTATGTTTTATTTTTTGGTCAAGTATCCTGAAAGTGCTTTTTAACTGCACTATATAATTCTCTACATCGTTTACAATTTTATCATATTCCATCAGGCTGTAAGGATAGTTAATGGTTTGGTGTACCATCACTTTTACAATAGCAGTATCGCGGTTAAAAAATTTATCTACACCAACAAAACTTATCGTCAGGAGTTTTTGTTTTTGTATATCATCTTCTTTAATAAAATCATAAGACGGTACCCACATAAAATCGTCTCCACATTTCGTGACAGATGTTGATGACCGAATGGGAAAATCGCTGAAATAAGTGATAGATTCTATTGGAAAGCTTCCTTCTTCACATTGCAGCCTGAAGTTTAATGTATCGGCTTCTTCTATGTTTTGAATGCCATTTACTGTAGGCTTCACTTTTGAGGGAATGATTTCTTTATTATAAAAAACGAGGGTAAAAGTTGTATCAACTTTATCCGAATCACTATTTAAATTTTGCACGCCAAGCTGCACTTTATATTCATTATCATATTTCAACTTACCTGAAAGAAAGTATGATTTATCTGCTTTAAACCTGAGCACGCCATTGTCTTTATTTATTTTCAGGCCTACGGGGGAGTTTCTCAAGAACCAATAATAGTTCTCAGGATTTTTATTGATTTCAAAATGATAATCAAGTGTGGAATCTACATGCAAAGTAAAGTATGGGGTAAAGTTTTTTATTCGCAAAACAGTATCTTCCTTTTTTACCGGTATGCTGTCTCCAAGCACTTGTGATGATGCCTGGAACGAGATAAAAAATAAAGTTACCGGGATAATTAGCTTTAAAAAAACACGAGGGTTAAGGCTTTTCAACATGCTGGCAAAAATATAAAACTCTCAACTTTATAATGAATGTAATTTTTTAAGGTTCACTCCTTAATTTTTGCCTTCATAATAATTGCATTGTTGTAAAGAGCCGAGGCGAAAACGAAGCGGCAATTTGATGGCTTTTTCAATTGCGAGTTCCTGTTTGCAAAAGAAACCAAAATGGCATGTGTAAAAGTCGGCTGGTATCGGACTCTTCAAATCAATTGAAATAGTTTGCGATGGCACAGGAGAAGGAAAGTTCAAAGGAGGAGATAGCCTCGCAATCGTGTTTTTTTCTGAAAAAGTAATGATTGAGCTTAGAGGATATTTCATACCGTCAGCTTGCGTAATTGCCTGCGCATGGCATGCAAAAGCACATATTAAAAAAAAACCGGTAATAACACAAATTTTATTCCAAAAAAACATATCGTTATTTTTGCCCGGTAAATTTACGAATATAAAAAAGAAACCAGGAAATGTCGTTAGGTCAGCGGTTACAACAAAAACTATTACAAAAACTTTCGCCACAGCAGATTCAGTTGATGAAATTGTTGCAGGTTCCGACAGCACATCTTGAAGAAAGAATTAAAGAGGAGATGGAAGAGAATCCTGCGCTGGAGCCCGGGGAAGACGGTCACGATGAAAATTTCGATGAGCCTAAAGATGATCTTGATACAAACGATTCCGATAGCGAGATTGATGGCAGCGAATCAGATTATGATAATATTGACATAAGCGAATATGTGAAAGACGGAGATGACGAAGTAGGTGATTATAAGTTGAGAGACGATAACTATGGAGACCCTGAAGAAACTAAAACAATTCCACACAGGGTAGAAACTTCTTTCTATGATGTTCTTAAGTCACAACTTTTGATGCTGCATATTGATGACCAGCAGAAAAAAATCGCTGAGCATATTATCGGCAGCATTGATGATGATGGTTACCTGCGCCGCGATGTCTCCGCCATTGCAGATGACCTTGCCTTCAGGCAAAATATCGATTGTACCGAAAAAGAAATCGAAGAGCTTATAAAACTTATACAGCAATTTGATCCGCCCGGTGTAGGTGCAAGAGATCTGCAGGAATGTCTTTTGTTGCAATTAAAAAGAAAAGAAGCTGAGGGAAAGCCGGTAAAAACAGCCATTGATGTAATCGCGGACTACTTTGAAGAGTTTACTAAAAAGCATTATGAAAAAATACAGCGTGGATTAAACCTTGATGACGATGGGATAAAAGATGTGATCAACCAGATAATAAAATTAAACCCAAAGCCGGGCGGCCAGGTTGGTGAAACCAATAAGCTGCAGAGTTATGTAATTCCTGATTTTTTTGTGGTGAATACGCTTGGCAAGCTTGAAGTAACGCTGAATTCAAGGAATGCTCCTGACCTTCGCATTAGCGATGGCTACCGCGATATGCTAAAAGATTATGATCGTGGTTCAAAAAAAGATAAACGTCAAAAAGAAGCTGTTCTTTTTATTAAGCAAAAAATTGATTCGGCCAAATGGTTCATAGATGCCATAAAGCAACGCCAGCATACTTTGCTTAGCACCATGCAAACCATAATGGAATACCAGAAAGAATTTTTCTTAACAGGGGACGATACTGACTTACGCCCTATGATTTTGAAAGATATCGCAGAAAGAACTTCTCTTGATATTTCAACAGTGAGCCGGGTGGCCAACAGTAAATTTGTACAAACCGAATTTGGAACATATAGGTTAAAATTCTTCTTTAGTGAAAGCCTTGTGACAGACAGTGGCGAAGAAGTAAGCACCCGCGAGGTTAAAAAAATATTGAATAATTTAATTGACGATGAAAACAAGCAGCATCCTTTAAGCGATGAAAAGCTGACAGAACTATTGCAGGAGAAAGGTTATAACATCGCACGCCGCACAGTAGCCAAATACAGGGAACAACTCAACATACCCGTTGCCCGCTTGAGAAAAGAATTATAAAATGGAAGAACAATTTTTTGATCGCCGAAAAAAACAAACCGCGGTCGCCATACATCACAATCAATTCAGCTTAGCGCTAAAAATTTCGGCTCAGCTTTTTTCCTATTTTTTCCATCCTTTATTTATTCCCGTTATAGCTACGTGGTACCTGGCTTTTTTGCAGCCTGGATATTTTACCGGAATACCCGCAGGTAATAAGTTTTATATACTTATCAGGGTCGCTTATAACACAATTTTCTTTCCGGCACTGACTGTGCTTTTACTGAAAGCATTGGGATTTATTCAAAGCATTTTTCTAAAAACGCAAAGAGAAAGAATTATTCCTTATGTGGCTGCCAATATCTTTTACTTTTGGATGTACCTCGTGTTCAAGAATCAACCAGAGGTACCATTGATTCTTACTATGTTTATTTTTGGAATCTTTCTCTCCTCCTCCTTCGGACTATTTGTAAATAATTATTTTAAGATAAGCATGCACGCTCTGGGGATGGGCTCTTTCACTGGGCTTGTTCTGATAATAATTTTCAGCGGATTGTCTTACTCAATTTTTTTGCCGGCGATGGTTATATTTTTACTTACTGGCATCGTATGTACCTCAAGGCTGATTGTAAGTGATCATCTCCCTTTCCAGATTTATAGTGGAATATTGTTTGGAATTATAAGCCAGTTATTAGCTTATGCTTTTATTAGAATTTAATTTTGAGAAAGAAGAATTTGCAGTGAAGCGCTTGGAGAAAGAAAGCAAAATTATTTGACTACCTGGAATTTACCGGCTTCCACAATATTACCTTGCTTATCTCTAAGCTGGAAAATATATACGCCGCGATAATATTCAGTAAGCGCAAGAGTGATCTTTTTTTCAGTTGGCTTTACATCCGCCACTTTTTTACCTATAAAATTATATATCTGCAGGGAATAAGACTGATCATAAGCTTTCGAAAATTCAAAATTTATAAAACTTACCGCGGGGTTTGGGTAGAGCTTAACGGTTTTCACAGCTGAACTTCCGGAGATGGAAGATCTTACCTGGGCTGAACTGCTAAAATAAAAACCGGCAATAAAAAAAAGTATGTAGAAAATTCTTTTCAATAGACCAAAATTAAAAAGTTTAACACTAAAATTACAACATTTATAATACAATCAAAAACACCGCGAAAATTTATAACATTAAATAAAATCGCTGCTCAATTATAACGTGATTGCAATAAACTAATTGCATTTGCTCCAAAAATTATTGGATATCCAAAGAAGGCTACCTGCTAAATTCAATTTAAGGACGAAAGGCAATTTTCAATCGCGCTGTAATCAGGCTCTTCGCCCGCATTTTCCAATATCTCAGCATAGCGCACAATGCCGCCCCTGTCTATTACAAAAGCGCTTCTTTTACTAACTCCTTTCATGTCAAGCGAAAAAGTTTCATACAGACTGCCATATTCCGCTGACACTGCTTTATTGAAATCGCTGAGAAGAGGAAAATTTAACTGCTGGTCTTCTTTAAATTTAGCCAGCGTTTGCGGAGAATCTACCGAAATGGCAAGAACCTTTGCTTTACTATTATTATACAAGCCAATATTATCCCTTACGTTACAAAGTTCTTTTGTGCATACGCCGGTAAAAGCGAGTGGAAAAAACAGCAGCACTACATTTTTATCCCTAAAATCACTGAGAGATATTTTTTCTTTTTCGGAACTGTATAAGCTAAAATCCGGTGCGTTGGCGCCTACTTCAATTTTCATGGTTTTTGATTAAGTGTGTGCGAAAATAATAATAATTTTTCCTTAGGGACAGCAGAAGCAGGGGAGTAAGTTACCAGACTTCGTAAGAAAGAAGTTCGTTCTCCATTTTTATTCTTTGTCCTTCCTTTATTACAAATGTAAAAGCTATAGCTGTGAGGGCTGTGATTGCGATAAAGTAAAAAGCCGTCCTGGTTTTTTTATTTAAAAATGATTCTGACATTGTTAAAACTTTACTATTGCCTGGTATAATTATGTAAATTAATAAAAATCATTTATTTAAAAATGACGCTAACGTTTATGCATCAAATTTTTATTAAATATGCAAAAAAAAATTGACGCCATCATTGATTAAAGATGTTTACGGGTAAAATTATTTCCCATCTACTGCTGCCACTATTTCCAAAAAGATCTTGGTCAAGTAAATAGCTATATCGGAAACCAATAGATACGTTAGCCTGGTTCCACCACTTTGTATCAAAGTTTATCTCAGCACCGGCAGATCGAAAATCCGCGCGGAAAGAATTGCCATTTCTATAAAAATCATTTATATAAGTAGCGTCATAAAACAGGTTAGCCCTTACCCTAAGCAAATAAAATATATTGCCAAAGCCTGCATCAGGATAAGCCAATGGAAAATGATAATTGATTCCCCATTTATACATTCTATAAAAATTTGATGAAGCATATCCTCTAGAAAAAGGAAAGCCGCTGGAAAAGTTGGTCTGCCTTGATGTATCCTTCGTAAGCAACGCTGAATTGAGAACAATGCTATGCGTTTTAGAAAATCCCGGTAAATAAACATTGCCGTTCACAAGAAACTGGTTGCCGCTATAGTGCGTCAACGCTGACTTGTATGAAACGCTAAGCGTTTGTGCAAATTTTGGAAAAATTTCCTGTCTTGTTTTTTGGATTTGATGACTGAATGATAAAAAATTGCTGATATAACTATAAGAAATTTTGTCAATAGAATCCTTATTCAAACCTTTAAAAGCACTTTCATTATAAATATATTGTGTGCCAAAATTTAAATAAGTAAACGACCGGCCTTTGCTGAAATTCAACGGGATATACATGCCTATATATGGCTCCAGTTCATTAAAATAAATTGGCTTCAGCGAAGCATTAATTGTCCGTCGGTCAATCGTATAATTTATACCTGCTGACAAATAAGGGAACAGTGCTCCATAGGTTGCTGCAAACCCAATTTTTTTAGATTGCTCGGCGCGGTTATAGGTAAATAATAGCTGCGATTGTAAAGTGTTTAAAATATTTTCTCCTAATAAAGTGAGCGTATAATCAGGGTCATCAATATTCGGTTCAATACTATGAAAATTGAATAGCCTGTATGTTTTAGAATATTTGCTAACTGTATATGTACTATCAGAAACGGAATAGAGCAAATTTGAGTTTACGTTATTTAGAGAAGTAATGCCCAAGCTGGATGTATTTTTATCCATCAGAGCTGGGTTGATCTCCTCAAAAGTTATTTCTTTTTTTGTAACCTGTACGAGCCTGTAACCTGAGGAAGTAAAAGTGGACCACACAATCGAAGAATCATTTACAGCCGGCTCGTATTTCCCAAACCCATTTTCATTTTTATCAATAAGCTTCCACAACTTTTTGTTGTTATATACATAGCAAAAAAGCTCGTCATTTTTTTGGTATGAATTTGTAAAATAAATTGTATCGTGGTATATACATGGAAATCCAATCACATTGTAAGAAAAGGGAACTAGATAATTGTTATTGCCGGTTTGGCTATCAATTTCCGCAAGCGACATTTTTCCCAAAGTGTCTCGTACCGCAGCTATTATTTTATTAGCTCCATAGAACTTTGGATAAGTGTAAAACAATTGATCAGGGTTTGGAATTTGAGTTAAAAGCTTTCCATTTGCTGCATCTAATATACGCAGGGCACATCTGCCATCTACCGATTCATCTACGGCTACTATTTTTTTTCCATTTTCGCTTATATCGGGCGAAAAATATTTGGTTTTATTTGTAAGCGTTTGCTGTTTACCGTTAGTGATGTCCAGCATTTGTATTTCACTGTAGTCGGTATAGCCCCACCTGATATTCGGGCGATAAGAAGCATAAACAATTTTTCCATTTCTTAAACTGTACTGATTATCTAAAGAGTAGTCCCGTACGCGTATTTTCTTTTCAACGTTTCCCTTTCTAATAATAAACTCCGGAATTTGCTTGTAGCTGCTTTTTACATAAATGATTTTGTTTCCGCTAAAGGCGGGATATTCTTCATTTAAATAAGGCCTGGCTTTTACTTTCGGATTATTCGGAATTTCAAATTCCTTTTTAAAGAAATCAAGCGCATTATTCCTGAAGGTGACATAATCACTTCCTGAATATTTTTTGATGGCTTTTTGCATTGGATAAAATAATCCTTTGTATGCTGCAGCATCATGGGTAACATTTTTCCAGAAATCCTTTCCATATTTTTCTCTGCCATAAGCTACAAGCATGTAACCGAGCGGGTAATGGTCTGGAACAAAATCTTTATAAGAACCATTCCTGAGTTTCATCCAGCTATATTTTCTGCTATCTTTCCAAAGCGAACGATAGCCATTATAAAACCAGGGAAGGCCGCCGCGGCCCTGTTTGCTTAGATTGGTTTCGTTGTATACTGCATCGCCTTCAAAAAACCAGTTTGGTATGGCGGCATTGTTAGCAAGTGCCTGGCCTTCTTCACCAAAAATTAAATATAAAACGTGTGACAGGCCAACATTGAAATTATTAAATTGTTCTACGTGCCGATATTCATGAATGACAAGCTGGTCGGGCCACGCAAGGCTGCCTAATTCGAAACTATTTTGCGTGGGCGTAAGATAAAATTCACTTTTATATGGCCCAAGTGCTACAAAAGCATTCGAAATAGTTGTATTGTTCTGTAGTAGAATATTTATTTTTTTGGATTTCGTTCCGATGGTAGTTTCAGTTGGGTTTTTTATCCATTCAATCACATTCGTAATTCGGTCAGCCGTGGAATCGAGGCCTGCAGGAAAAATTACTCTTACATTATTTGTATTTATTTGCTTCCATTTTAATGAAGGCGGATTTCCTCCAAATATTTGACAGAAACAAGTATTTCCTGCGAGCAATAACAAAATATTTATACAAATCTTACGTAAGTAAAACATATTATTTTTGTAAGAATGAAGTTAGCATATTGAAAGTTATGGTAATGGATGTGCCTGTAAGCTTATACTATACTTTTTTCTTTAACGTTTATTGATACCGGCACTTTCTTTTTTTAATTTCTGAGAAGAAATATAAATACATCATAAAATGAGTTCATTAAAAAAAACATTTTTTCTTATAATTCCCTCCCTCGTAATTTTTACTTCATGTAAAAAGCTAGTCGATAAGGTAACCGAAACACAATTAGAAAAATATTTCGAAGCCAATGTGCTCAACAGGGATTTTATAATAACGCTTGCTAAAGACAGCACTTCAGATTTTACCTCAAATTATAACAGTTATGTATTTGTCCTTCAAAAGACAGATTATTATCACGGACCTTTAAAAGTTACAAAAGGATCAAATGTTTACATGGGCACATGGGTCGCAAACGAAGACTTCGGTAAGCTTGACATTGCATTACCGGCAATGCCTCCGGAATTTGTCTTTTTAACCAGGTCATGGAGATTCACCAGCAAAAATTTGCCCGAGCTTAAGTTTGCGCCATGGGGCAGCAATGCCCAGATTGCCTTAAATATGTATCGCCAGTGATACAGCGGGTGCACAGCCTTTCATTCCTTTTTACCTGACGGGCTCCTTTTATAAACAGGAGCTATCTTTATAAAAAAATCTAAATGAAAATTAGCGATGTGATTGATTGTCTCCAGGATTTTGCTCCCTTAAGCCTGCAGGAAAATTATGATAATGCCGGCCTTTTGACAGGTAAAAGTTCCGACGAATGTGCAGGCATTTTAACCACGCTTGATGTTACTGAAGAGGTTTTGCAGGAAGCTATACAAAACAATTGCAATCTCGTTGTGGCACATCATCCTATTATTTTCAGGGGCCTAAAAAAATTAAACGGCTCCAACTATGTTGAACGCACCGTAATTTCCGCGATAAAAAATGATATTGCCATTTATGCCATTCATACTAACCTCGATAATGTAGTCAATGGCGTGAACAAAAAGATAGCAGAGAAATTGGGATTACAGGATGTACAGGTCCTTTCTCCTGCTAAAAATATTTTGAAGAAACTGGTAACTTTTTCTCCCATACAAAAAGCGGAAGATGTTCGTAATGCATTGTTTGTCGCTGGCGGTAAACTTGGGAATTACAGCGAGTGTAGTTTTAATATTGAGGGCACAGGAACTTTCAAAGCTGAGCAAAGTGCTAATCCCTATATAGGAGAAATTGGTAAGCGGCATGAAGAAAATGAAACGAGGATTGAAGTGATTTTTCCTGCCCATTTGCAAAAAAAAATTGTTAAATCGTTAAAAGATGCTCATCCTTATGAAGAGGTTGCTTATGATATATATGCGTTAGATAATGAGTTGCGCGATACCGGCAGCGGCCTTGTAGGTAATTTAATCAGTCCACTTTCTGAGGAGGACTTATTGTCCCGGATTAAGACGGAGTTTGGCCTGCAGGTAATACGGCATTCTCCTTTATTGGGTAAAAAAATAAGTAAAATAGCCTTGTGCGGTGGCGCAGGCAGCTTCCTCCTTTCCTTGGCAAAGTCATCAGGAGCAGGGGCTTTTATAACTTCTGATGTAAAGTATCATGAATTCTTTGACGCGGATGGAGAAATTCTTTTGGCTGACATAGGCCATTTTGAAAGTGAACAATTCACCATAAGCCTTTTAGCTGACATTTTCAAGGAAAAATTCCCTAACTTTGCCGTCCAAAAAACAAAAATTAAAACCAACCCGGTGCATTATTATACGTGAGCGGGGGATTTAATTTTCAAAAAAATAAAAAATCATAAATAATATATGTCACAAGTAAAAGATTATTCTGTAGAAGAAAAAT